>CAYNXU010000069.1:0-7156 GCA_964401225.1 uncultured Nitrosomonas sp. | reverse complement strand
CCGGACGGGTCGCTTCGCTGACAGATAGTTTCTGGAATGCGCTTGGCCTCATCGCCGGGATAGTTTTTGCGCGCCTGCTGTCGCCTTGGCTGCGCCGGCACGCGAGCCAGATACAATACCCTCAGGATCGTTTTGCGCTCTTTATGGTAGTTGCCTGGTTGATCTATGAATCATTTCCATTCGTACCCACGTTGGAAATCGTTGAGTTACGCAATCATGTGAAAACTTTCTTTTATCCGCCACCTTTCGAATGGATGCGTCTGTGGCAGCATTTACTGGGCGCTTTACTAGGAACGATCGCATTACTGCGGGCACAACTATCGCAACAACGTTTGTTCACTCTGATTGTTGCCACTATCGTGCTGATCTGTCTTGAAATATTTGTGGCTTATGGTGATTTACGCCGAGAAACCATACTGGGTATGAGTATCGGATTGCTGCTCGGAGAACGTCTGGAGTATAAGTTACGCAATCAAGTTTGGTATGCTGTCATGATTATCGCATCTTGCGCTTATCTCACTACGGTTCTACTTCCCTTTCGAGATCAACCTGCGGACGGGTCATTTACCCTCACGCCATTCGCGTTACTCTTGTGGTTTGGAAATACCAAAGCAGTTTCGCCTACTGCTTATGAAGCACTGGCAATTGGTTCGCTGCTGTGGGCCGGCTTATCTAGCCAGCGGTTGCTATTAACTCAGCAGAAATGGCTATGGCCAACGCTAATTGCATTGTTACTGTTGGTGCTGGAAGGCGTGCGTACGTTTGTAGCCGGTTTTCACGGTGACACTACGCCACTGATTATTCTTGCGACACTGACACCTTTTGCTCTCGCGCTGGAGCGACAGCACAATCCATCGGGTGAAACTCAGATTTCTCCTAAGTCGCCAAAGAAGGATCCTTCCTTCATGCCAACACAGCTGCCATTGCACTCTGATAGTCAGTACTTAAACATTTGGCTCAAAATCTTGTTAGCCATCACACTGATCGCCATTAGCTTATGGTTATTAATCCAATTACCAGGGATACCCTACAATCTGCGCGAACTATTTGGCACACAGCGGCTGCTCGGCTGTGTATTCTTTGCCATGGTATTGCTGTGGCTGGGTGCCGGGCCATGGTGGATTGCCCAACAGGCCAGCAAGCAAACATGGCCTGCTTTATGGCTGCCGCTTGGGTTGCTGCTAACGGCTTGCATCAGTCTGGTATTAGTCACACTTTCTGTGACTTCCGAAAGCCTCGATGACATCACTGGCGCAACCGATCTCTATCGCCGGATCGTGCAAGATAATTATTGGGGAAATGACTGGCGTCTGCGCTTAGCAGATTGGCCACCTACTTTGATCAATCTACTAGAACGCACAGTCAGGTTTACCGCACTCTATTGGCTGTTACTGATTCCACTTACACTATGCGCGCTGTTTGCCAGTCACCTCTGGCGCTTGCCTGCATTGATGGGAGGGGTTATTGTTCTCCTCCCGCTATGGTGGCTAGCAAAATGGATTGTTGTCGATGCGACCATTACTGATAATCTGGTAGAACTGATTGCACTCGATGGCCAGCCCTATTTGGGCACATTACTTTTTCTACTGGCATTGCATGCCACTTTACTCTCTCGATTAAGCTACCGAAATGGAATTTTTGTGGTAGTTAGCAGCCTATTATCTCTGGTGCTCAGTTGGTGGTTACTGAACAAGGGATTAGAAAGCGTACTATTCAAATACGATATTGTGTTCTCAGCCCCCCAATTCTTGCTAGGTGCCAATCGCAGCGATTGGCTGTCGGAGGAGGAGCTGTTTTTACGCTGGTCAGTGGTTTATCTTGGAATAACGGTTGTGATCGCTTTGGGAATACGTTTTGCGCAACAGCTTGCACCACCCGTACCGCAACAGCAACAACCATTGCAAAATTATCAGATACCCTCTCGTCGTGCGTCAGCTTCTACAACACAACAACCACAGGATACGCATCAGTAAATTCACCCGCGTGCTGAGCCTACCTATCCGTATCTGAAGCAGATGAGTAAGGATGATTTTACAAACGAATCGACCAGGACCCAATCGCGGAATCTAGGATAAATGGACTATTGGGGGCTAGGACTAGGCTTTATTTCCAAGCGTGGAAGCCAATTTACCGGTTTGTTATCCCCATAAGCACCAAAACGTTGATCACTTAATCGACCCTCAAAATCACGATTCCAATCAGGATAATGATCTACCTGCTTACTATCGATCATCATTAAACTTATTGTTTGGGGCTGTGGTGCAAGATTCATTTGTCCAAGTGGCAAGAAGGGTTGCATCAAATAATTTTGCGCCGCTTGATACCCTTGCACAAAATTATTCTTGTTGACAGCGGCACCCGTCAATGGTCTTTCTGCAAAAACTGCATTATTTGCAACCCATTGAGAAAAAGGAACCACTCTATCTCGATTAGCGAGATGGATGCCGCCATTCGCAGCAAGAATAGTATTGAAAAAAATACTCACGTTTCGTGGGATATCACGGTGCGGTTGGATACGTACTCCGTTACCTAAATGATTGACGAATACATTGTTGTATAGCGCAATATTGCCTTCCCCCTGAAATAACGAATCATAAGAGTTCTGATAAAAAAAGTTACCATAAATCAGATACCGATCATCTTGCCCGGCACCTGATAGTGGCCAATGACCCACCAAGACGTTAGGGCGGGCCATCTCCCTTGTCCCATTGTTGTCAGCTTTACTAAACACATTGTGACGAATGACAGTTGCACTGCCATCACCCGGCATACCTGGCCAGCTTGGGCGAAGTTGTTGATGCGTGATCTGTAGATTGTACCCGAGGGTATCAGTTATCAGATTATATTCAATCAGACCAGCAACAAATGGCGCCCGCCCATCGGAGTTACCGAGATAAATACCGGTACCCGCTCCTCGAATGACATTATTGCGTATGATCCAATGCCAAGCTGAACATTTGGTTGAAATTGCAACGATTTGCTGATTATGGTCGTGTCTATGAATCAATAAATTTTCAAGCGTGATATGGTGCGCCCAATCAGCATGACCTTCACATTTCACACCATCTACCGGCAAGCGCTGCCCATCAATTTCCAGATCTCGAATCGTGACATAGCTTGAGTTAATGATACTGACGGTATTATGCCCCGACCGTCCCAGTAATACTGCCCGTGGTCCATCCTTAGGCCCGGAAATGATGATCGGCGCTTCCTCACTACCCTGCAGATGATGAATGGGCAAGCCATGCCTATAGTTACCAGGCATAAGCTGTAAGTGATCACCAGGCTGCAGTGCTCTTAACTTTGCGCGGTAAGTATCTGGATTTTCAATGTAGATTTTCCCGGCAAATGCTGTAGAGGTAGCCAGCAGGACAATCAATCCTATTCCTAACCAATTAAAATTAGCAAACCAGCCGTTATAATATCTAAGCAATAGGATCATAATGAATAGCTCCGTTATAAAGGTGTTAAGACATGAAATTCTTATCTGACCGTAATATTGAACACAACTTTTATCTGTTAATGAGGGTTACCCACCATGCTCTGGATTAAATCATTACATATTATATTCATGGTTACCTGGTTTGCTGGCTTGTTTTATCTGCCTCGCTTGTTTGTTTACCACGCCATGTGCACCGATCAAGCTGGCATCGATCGCTTTAAGGTGATGGAACGTAAGCTTTACTATGGCATCATGACACCTGGCGCACTATTAACGCTAATCTTTGGCACCTGGCTATGGCTTGGCTACGGTTTCTCAGGTCTCTGGCTATACGCGAAACTAGCCTTGGTCATGGTATTGATCGCCTATCACCTCTATTGCGGTAAATTGCTCACTGCTTTTAAGCATGATTGCAATCAGCATGGTCATGTTTACTACCGTTGGTTTAATGAAATCCCGGTCATTATCCTGTTTGCAGTGGTTATTCTGGTGGTGGTCAAGCCTTGGTGATTTTTTATTGCAAACAGAAGTTAGAACGTCTCTAAAAATTCAAAGCTTTATAGAAACCGAGGTACGAACAAAAAATGTTTACACAGCATAGGATTGATATGCAAGGAAACATTTTTTGCGAGTAACAAAGCGTTATGACGAAACGGGGTAAGCAGGCAATCCGCGAAGCGGGTGCTCGCAAATTTAGATTTTTAGAGATGCCCTTCACTCATCCATAACGTCTTCGCCTGGAAACAGCACTTCAGTGAAGCCAAACTTACGGAAATCAGTAATGCGCATCGGATAAAGTATCCCTTGTAAGTGATCACACTCATGTTGTACCACACGCGCATGAAATCCATCCACAGTCCGGTCAATTGTGTTACCGAATTGATCGACACCCTGATATCGTAGCCGGGTGTAGCGCGGCACCATGCCGCGCAGACCGGGGACACTCAAACACCCCTCCCAATCTTCTTCCATTTTTTCCGATAAAGGCGTCAACACAGGATTAATCAAAATAGTAAATGGCACCGTTTCTGCTCTGGGATAACGAGGGTTATAATCCACGCCGAATATGACTACTTGCTGATCCACGCCGATTTGCGGCGCAGCTAAACCTGCGCCACGAAGCGCTGCCATCGTATCTTGCATATCCTTAATGAGTGCTTCGAGTTCCGGAGTGTTAAAATTAGTTACTTTTTTCGCTACTCGAAGCAGGCGGGGATCGCCCATTTTCAATACCGCTCTAATCGTCATTTATTTCCACCAAATGTTCCAAAATATTGCGCACCCCTTCCATGGCTTTTTCCAGAACAGCATATACTTCTTCCAGTGGAATGGCTTGCGCGCTTGTGCCACGTCCCGCCGCATAATTCGCCACGGCTGCAATCGCCGCATAAGAGAGTCCTAGCTCTCTAGCGAGTACTGCTTCGGGCATACCGGTCATGCCTATCATATCCGCACCATCTTGCTCTAATCGATTCACTTCGGCAGCGGTCTCAAGCCGCGGCCCCTGAGTTACGGCATACACACCGCCATCGATGATATTCTCGTTTGCTAGTTTAGCCGCCCTCAGTAAGTGACTACGTGTTTCTGAACAAAAAGGATGCGTAAAATCCGTATAGGTAATCGGCCTGTCGGTATTATCAAAATAGGTGAATTTCCGCCCATAGGTATAATCAACAATCTGATCAGGCACTACAATTTTTCCCGGTGACAAATCCGTGCGGATGCCACCTACGGATACGACCGCAATCACCCTTTTTGGTTTAAATGAATGCAACGCCCAAAGATTTGCCTGGTAATTGACGGCATGCGGCGGAATGGTATGACCATGACCATGCCGTGCCAGGAACACGATCTCATGATTTTGAATTTTGCCAAACGTCAATGGGCCGGATGGCTCACCATAAGGTGTTCTCACAATTTGCCGATGTGATATTTCCAGACAAGATAGCTTGGTCATTCCGCTACCACCAATAATTGCGAGCATACTTCTCTCCACTTTACGCCTTCATGGCATAGATTGCGGGTAAATTTCGCCATATCCCCCGAATATCCATACCATAACCAAATAAATACCGGTCGGGTAATGACATCCCAACAAAATCCGCCTGGATCGGTTTCACCTGACCAATCATTTTGTCGGCCAGTACAGCACTATAAAATGCTTTTGCACCCCCATCTAGCATGTGTTGACGGATCGCGGCAAGGGTGATTCCTTCATCCAGCACGTCATCCAAAACCAGTACGACTCTTTCCTTTAAATTGATTTGCGGGAATACTTTCCAATGAAGGTGTCCGCCTTGAAGGGTACGATTATAGCGGGTCACATGCAGATAATCGAAATCTAGTGGGAAATTCAGCATCGGGAGTAATTGGCCAGTAAAGACGACTGCTCCGCCCATTACACAGAATACCAAAGGATATTGGTCCGCCAATACCGCTGCTATCTCTCCCGCCATACGGTCAATGGTGGCTGCCAATACTTCGGCGCTGACGATTTGCTCAGCTTCCGCCAAGAGCCGCTTTGCTTCCTGATCAGTCAACATAACCGCTACTCAATGCTATCGTGCAATAACTTCAACAGTGCTGCTTCATCAAGCAGCGTTACACCCAGCACAATGGCTTTGTCATACTTACTACCTGGATCGGCACCTACCACCACATAATCTGTTTTTGAGGAAACACTGCTGGTGATTTTACCCCCCAAGCGCTCAATTTTTTCCTTTGCCGCCTCACGTGTCATATTAGGCAATGTCCCTGTCAGAACGAAAGTTTTGTCTTTAAGGGGGCTGATGACAGATAGTGCCCTCCCTGAATTTTCTTCCCATTTCACACCACTACAGCGCAACTGTTCTATCACTTCCCGGTTGTGCGGCTCCGCAAAGAAATCAGCAATACTTTGAGCAACCACAGGGCCAATATCTGGAATGTGCTGTAACTGCTCCGCATCCATGCTCATCAGTCGGTCAAGTTTCCCGCAATGATGCGCCAGATCTTTCGCTGTAGATTCACCGACATGACGAATCCCCAAGGCATAGATGAAACGGGCGAGCGTAGTCTGTTTGCTTTTTTCGATTGCCAGTACCACGTTATTCGCTGATTTATCAGCCATGCGGGCTAGATTAGCCAATGCCGCAATTCCAAGTTTATAGAGGTCTGCTGGCGTACGCACTATCGATTGGTCTACCAATTGATCAACCAGTTTCTCCCCTAACCCTTCAATATCCAGAGCGCGTCGCGAAGCAAAATGTAAAATAGCTTGCTTTCGTTGTGCTGGACAAAATAGACCGCCAGTACAGCGCGTAACCGTTTCGCCAGGCAGGCGCACTGCACGGGCACCACAGACGGGACAATGATCAGGCATAAAAAACGGCTTTGCCTGTGAAGAACGCTGCTCCGGAATCGTTCCCACCACCTCAGGAATCACATCCCCTGCCCGACGCACGATCACTTTATCACCGATCATGATCTGCTTACGCTTGATTTCATCTTCATTATGTAAGGTTGCATTGGTCACGGTCACACCACCAACAAAAACAGACGCTAATCTTGCTACAGGCGTTAACGCCCCTGTCCTACCCACTTGCACATCGATTCCCAGCACCTCAGTCACCGCTTCCTCAGCGGGAAACTTATGTGCGATTGCAAAACGTGGAGCGCGTGAAACAAAACCAAGCTGTTTTTGTTGCGTCAAATCATTCACTTTATAAACAACCC
>CAYNXU010000068.1:0-7202 GCA_964401225.1 uncultured Nitrosomonas sp. | reverse complement strand
TTACCCTGCAGCAGCACTCTCGCATTTGAGTTGTCTCGTAAATACCTCGCATGTGCCAATACCAACTCTCTGTAATCATTTCTGATTGTATAGCTATCAAAATCGAAATAAACACTCCGCTGAGAAAGAATGTTAGATGGATCTCGTAGTGGGTCCATAGCGAATCCACTCGATCCCGCACCATCCTGGGCGCCCATTCCACCACCGCCAATAGTCCGGTCCTCTACATCACTTGTCGGCTGTGTAGTTTTGCTTGCGCATGCTGACAGCAAACAGATTATCAACACACTTAAAATTTTTTTCATTTCTCACCTTTAAAATTAGTTAATAAAGTTACCTATACGCTGCGACTTCAACAAAGGACCCCATACTGGTTCTCTGATATCACCAGTTTGTGATGAAAGACGCTGCTTCGTTTGTCCATCGCTCGAAACGACGGATAATATACCACGTCCACTTATTTCAGTAGCATATAAAATCATCCTCCCATTTGGGGCAAAACTAGGCGATTCATCGAAACTTGAATCAGTTAATAATTGCACTTGTCGTCTAGCGAAATCTTGTACCGCAATATTGAACCTACCCCCATTACGATAAATGTAAGCAAAGCTTTTCCCGTCGGGACTAAAACGTGGGCTGACATTATAACTTCCCTCAAATGTGAGGCGCTCAGCTATCCCCGCTTTATCCCCTATGATGGCCATACGGTATATTTGGGGACTTCCCCCGCGATCAGAAGTAAAAATAATCGATCGACCATCTGGAGAGAAATGAGGCTCCGTATCAATGCCTGAGCTCTGAGCAAGCCTTTGAAGCCCACTACCATCGGCATTCATCAAAAAGATTTGCGACCCTCCATGCATCGTCAATACCACGGCAAGCTTACTACCATCCGGTGACCAGGCGGGCGCACTATTACTCCCCTTGAAATTAGCCACGGCTTTTCGTTCACGCGTCGACAGTGTTTGCACATACACAACCGGCTTTTTATTTTCAAATGAGACATAGGCAAGTTTGCTACCATCAGGTGACCATGCCGGTGAAATAATAGGTTCACTATACTCGATGACTGATTGCGCATTAAAACCATCGGAATCAGCCACCTGCAATGCATATTTATTGCCCTGCTTCATTACATAAGCGATACGAGTACTAAATACCCCAACATCCCCGGTCAGTGCCTCATAAACAATATCGGCAATACGATGAGCAACAGCTCGTAGCTGATCGACCGAAACCGTAGCCGCAAATCCGGTCATCTGTGTACGCTTTGCGACATCCATCAAACGAAAGCGTACATCCACCCGACCATCCGGCAAAATAGTCGTATTTCCTATCACGAGTGCACTTGCCCCACGATTTTGCCAATCCGCATAAACGATTTCCTCCGGCTCATGAGGTGTATGTCCGAAGGAATCAACCATCCTGAATAAACCTGTGCGCTCCAAATCGGCCGACACTACTGATGTTACGCTCTGCGGGAGCCGTGATTCGGCAGAAAACGGAACAATAGCAATAGGGATTCTAGTTGCCCCCCCGCCAAATATTTCTATATTAAGCGCAGCATAAAGCGGCGCATACGTGATCGACAACCACAAAAAAAAAGCAAAAAAGAAAATATGATGTAAATAATTCCGCATAGCAGCAACTCTCAGAAAAATTGCATTTTATAAAAATTAAGGTGTTTCACGATAATATACCGTAAGACTAAAATCACGAAATTCTCTAAATAACGCAGGATCAGGCGGTATGGGCAGCGGCGTAGATAAGTAAACCGCCCTTTCCACAGCCTCGTCAAATGTGGCATAACCGCTCGTTTTGCGTAACACCACATTAAGCACTTCACCACCAGGCAAGAGTGTCACTCTGAATTCAACAACCGGATTGCCGGGCAGATCGGGCGGCATCACAATGCGACTTCTGATTTTTGCTTGAATCATTGCCTTATATTTACCAATTTCATCCATTTGCCTACTTTTTTCCGCAGCGGCTCTTTGTACAGTTGCTTCCTGTTCACGCTGGGGTTGCTGTTTGACCTCTTCAACAGGCGGTTGCTCCTTAAGCGGTTTTTCTTTCTCGATCTCAGGTTTTTTTGCTGTTTCTTTAGCAACTTCCGGTTTCGCAACTTTCTCCTTGACCGGCTCAGGTTTAGGTGATGGCATTTCTTTAACGGGCTCAGGGCGCTTTGTGACCTCCTTTACTGGCTCAGGCTTGACCACTTTTTCCTTAATTTCAATGGCAGGCTTTTTAGGTGGCGGCGGGGCTTCTATCCTGGCTGGCTCAGGCTTAGATGGTGGCGTCTCTTTGGCCGGTTCGGGCTTCGCTTTGACGGGTGAGGGTGGCTGTCGTACCGGCTCAGGCCGCGGCAGTATTTCTTTGACAACAGGCGTTGGCTTACTGGGTTGCGGCAACTCGCTCCACAAATCGACGACCATCGTTTCAGCAGGATCGTTTTTCCAGCTCAACCCGAACACCATGAATGCAAAAAAGATAAGATGCACAAGCAGGGCCATAACTGCGGCTCGCAATAGCCCAGGTTCTGCTTGTGAAACATCTCGCCAAGCTGTCACATTCATCATCACTTACATGTTTATCTAGGTTTTGTAAGCAGTCCAACCTTATTGACCTGCTCTTGCTGTAATATATCCATGACGTTAATCACTTCTTCATAACGAACATTTTTATCAGCAGCAATCACGACAGGCTGTTCAGCATTTTGTGCCTGCTTGCTTTTAATTGCACTCACAAGCTCAGTGCGGCTCATTTTTTGCTCGCTGCCAGCTTGGCTACGATCCCGTAATGTGAGGCTCCCATCTGCAGCAATAATGACTTCCATCGGTTCGACTGGGGCAGTCGACGATTTACCGATTTCAGGCAATTCGATTTGGCCAGGATGAATAAGAGGCGCGGTAATCATAAAAATGACCAACAACACCAGCATCACATCAATGTAAGGCACAACATTGATTTCATTCATTAGACGGCGTTTATTACGACGATTAATCATGTGGCAACCGCAATCCTTTTACAGTTTTGCTGCGCGACGCTGCAACACATTGGAGAGTTCTTCCATAAAACTCTCATATCGCGTTGCCAATTGACTTGTATCACTTGCATAACGATTATAGGCAATAACTGCGGGAATCGCTGCAAATAAACCCATCGCCGTGGCAATTAATGCTTCGGCAATGCCAGGGGCGACATGCGCAATTGTCGCTTGTGTCAAATTGGATAACTCACGAAACGAATTCATAATACCCCAGACCGTACCAAACAAACCTACATAGGGGCTCACCGATCCCACGGTTGCCAGAAAAGATAAATGAGACTCCAGTCTATCCATTTCACGTTGATAAGCGGCACGCATGGCACCCCGCGTACTATCCATCATCGCACCGATGTCCATGGTAGATTGATGTTTGGTAAATTCACGAAATCCCGCCTCAAAAATACGCTCCATACTCCCCGCCATTTCACGTGCTCCAGCCGCTCGCTGGTATAGCGCGTTCAGATCGACGCCTCTCCAGAATGTGTTTTCAAACTCGTCGCTTTGTTTGATCGCCAATCTAATGGCAAACATCTTACGAAAGATAAACCACCATGATAGCAATGAAGCAATCAATAACAGGAGCATCACCAGTTGTACGGGTAAACTGGCACTACTGACAAGGTAAAAAAGCGATAGATCTTGGGTTACAGTTGTGTCCATAATAATTTATTTCTCAATTTTTTGACGAAGCGGTGCAGGTACTCTCACTGGCTTGAGACAGTCCACACCGACACATACCACATGAATAACTGCACTGACTAGCATGACATGATCCCGCACTACTTGCTGAAATAAAGTAATGCGACTTCTGCCTATCTCGGTTACTTGAACGGTAACCTGCAGCAGATCATCCAGAAACGCAGGCTTAAAATATTCAATATTAAGCGAACGTACCATAAAGACCATTTTATATTCTTGAATCAAATAATTAACAGCTAACCCCATTTCTCGTAGCCATTCATAGCGTGCCCGCTCCATAAAATTAAGATATGTCGCATGATAAACGACTCCCCCAGTATCAGTATCCTGATAATAGACTCGCACTGGGTAGGAAAAAGTATCTCTCGGTAGGGAAAATTGTGTTTGATACTCAGAGCTCATTTTCAATTATTGCTTACCATTCAAAATGTTATATACACCTCAATTTTCTCCTTCCCAGAGATCATCCATTGAATTACTCCTTGGAGGAATGATATTGAAATGTTGATACGTCATAGCCGTTGCCATGCGTCCACGCGACGTACGTTTCAGAAATCCTTGCTGAATTAAATAGGGTTCCAAAACATCTTCAATCGTGTCACGCTCTTCATTGATGGCTGCCGCCAGATTATCGATACCTACGGGGCCACCTTCAAATTTTTCAAGGACAGCCAGTAATAACTTTCTATCTAATATATCGAGACCGATCACATCGACATCCAGCATTTTAAGCGCCGCATCGGCCACGGGCTGCGTAACACACCCTTCGGCCTTAATTTCAGCAAAATCCCGAACTCTCCGCAATAACCGATTCGCAATCCGAGGGGTGCCACGCGATCGACACGCAATCTCCTTAGCACCTTCGAAAGACGTTCTGACATTCAGCAATCCAGCCGAACGAAGCACGATTTTGCTTAATTCATCAGCAGTATAAAACTCCAAACGAGACACGATACCAAAACGATCTCTGAGCGGATTGGTCAGCATGCCTGCTCGCGTCGTGGCCCCGACTAGAGTAAAAGGCGGCAAGTCAATCTTGACTGAACGAGCGGAAGGTCCTTCACCAATCATGATATCGAGCTGATAGTCCTCCAGCGCAGGATAAAGAATTTCCTCAACTACCGGCGAAAGCCGGTGAATCTCATCGATAAACAACACATCATTAGGCTCAAGATTTGTCAACAATGCAGCCAAATCTCCCGCTCTTTCCAGGACTGGCCCAGAAGTTTGTCGCAAATTAACACCCATTTCTCTGGCGATAATATGTGCCAATGTTGTTTTACCTAGCCCAGGCGGACCGAACAATAGTACGTGATCCAGAGGCTCCTTGCGTCGTCTTGCCGCTTCGATGAAGATTTGCAGTTGCCCCCGAATCTTTTCCTGCCCGACATATTCTTCAAGCTGCTTAGGACGTAAAGCACGCTCCAATACTTCTTCTTGAGAAGAAAACGGGGTTGCCGCAATGATTCGATCCGTCTCTATCATTTAATCATCCAGAATTTGCGCTATTTCTCTTTTGAAAGCAGCTTTAATGCCTGTTTTATGCCATCCGAAACTGCACTATTTTTCGGTAATTGCTTGACTGCCCAGTCCGCTTCGCGGTCATTATAGCCGAGCGAGCGCAACGCATTGAGAATATCATTATCACTTCCCGCAGATGTGACCGCGACCACTAAATGATTGGCATCAAATTCCAGCTTATCTCGCAACTCTAACAGTAAGCGTTCAGCAGTTTTTTTTCCTATTCCCGGGATTTTAGTTAGACGCACAGCATCCTGAGTCGCCACTGCATGGTGCAAATCCGATACGCTCAATCCAGATAAGAGTGCTAGGGCAGTTCTGGCGCCAACACCAGAGATTTTCATTAGCTGACGAAAAACGAACCGTTCAGGTTCCGTACTGAACCCGAATAACAAGTGAGCATCTTCTCTGACAATGAATTGTGTATGGAGCGTTACCACCTCCCCAATTGCCGGCAAATGGTAAAAAGTACTCATCGGCACATCGATCTCATAACCAATACCCTGTACGTCTACCAAAATAAAAGGGGGGCGTTTTTCAAGCAAAACCCCGGTTATCTTACCGATCACACTACCCTTCCACGCTTTAGGTGGTGATATAAGATTGCGAGAGCACCCGATCCGCCATGAGCATGGCAAATCGCACAAGCTAGTGCATCAGATGCATCGATACCAGGCTTTCCTGCCAGCTTCAATAACCTTACCACCATCTCTTGCACCTGTTCTTTTCTGGCATGGCCATTACCGACAACCGCCTGTTTAATTTGCAATGCAGTATATTCAGACACTTCAAGCCCACTCTGTACAGCAGCACAAATGGCCGCACCCCGTGCCTGCCCGAGCAATAAAGTCGATTTTGGATTAATGTTGACAAAGACTTGTTCTATAGCGGCATGCTCAGGCGCATGTTGCGAAATGATGCGCGTCAAGCTATCAAGAATCTGTTTCAAACGAGGTGGCAATCTATGATCAGGTGATGTTCTGATACAACCGCTGCTGACATACGTTAATTTGTTACCTATCTTATCAATGATCCCAAATCCTGTAATATGCAAACCGGGATCTATTCCAAGGATACGAATTTCCTCAACCTCCGGGTAAGTTACCCATCAATGACTGCAGTGGTATAAACTTCCTGCACATCATCAATATTTTCTAGCGCGTCTAATAATTTTTGCATTTTGACCGCATCATCTCCAGTCAACAACGTTTCGTTTAGCGGTTTCATTGTGACTTCAGCAAGCTCAGCTTTAAAGCCCGCTTTTTCTAATCCTTCCTTGACCGTTATGAATTCATAAGGGGCGGTAATGACTTCGACACTCTTATCTTCATTACTCACAACATCTTCAGCCCCCGCATCCAATGCAACCTCTAGTATGCGTTCTTCATCCGTACCGGGCGCAAAAAGCAGTTGACCACAATGTTTAAATAAAAATGCAACCGAACCATCTGTACCCAGATTACCGCCATATTTGGTAAAAGCATGACGCACATCGGCAACAGTTCGCGTCCGATTATCGGTCATGCAATCGACCATGATTGCAGCGCCTGCTATACCATAGCCTTCGTAGCGAATCTCTTCATAACTCACGCCTTCCAGCTCGCCGCAACCACGCTTGATCGCACGCTCGATGTTATCCTTGGGCATGTTGTGCTCGTATGCCTTATCAATAGCGAGCCGTAATCTAGGATTACTACCGGGATCTGCTCCGCCTAATCGCGCAGCAATAGTGATTTCTTTTATCAAGCGCGTGAAGATCTTGCCACGCTTAGCATCCTGTGCAGCTTTCTTATGTTTAATATTAGCCCACTTGCTGTGACCTGCCATTGGTTTCCTTTATTCTTGAAAAGAATACAATGCTATCATCGCATACTGTATGAATAAAGTGATTACACTATTCAAATGACGATTTCTACTCTCAAAAAAATATTTT
>CAYNXU010000067.1:0-7223 GCA_964401225.1 uncultured Nitrosomonas sp. | reverse complement strand
CGAGTAGGTGCAAATGTAACCGGGCGGATCGTCGAGGTTTTTGCCAAACTCGGAGATGAAATAAAAGTAGGAACGGTATTAGCTCGAATAGCTGGTCCAGAGCTGACGCAAGCGCAGCTTGCTTACTTACGTTCCAATTCAGTGATGCAGCTTGCCGAAAGGGCGGCTGCACGTGCCCAGCAGCTTTATGCGGCTGATGTGATCGGTGCGGCAGAATTGCAGCGTCGTGAATCCGAACTGCAAGTATCTCGTGCTGAATTTAGTGCAGCCAAAGACCAGTTACGTATATTGGGAGTAGATAGTAAAGCATTGAATGATTTACTGAAGCGTGGGCAGATACTTCCATCTGTACCCATTACGGCGTCTATGCCAGGTACCGTCGTTGAGCGTAATGTTGCGATCGGTCAAGTTGTACAACCATCCGATAGATTATTTACAGTGGCTGATTTATCGACAGTTTGGGCAACAGGTGATGTGCCAGAACATATTGCGCGGCATGTCATGCAGGGCCAACATGTGGAAATTCAGGTGCCGGCATTGGGTGACATAAGTTTTGATGGCGTGATTATTTTTGTGGCAGATACGGTTAACCCATTGACCCGGACGGTCATGGTGCGTACCGAAGTGGAGAATCCAGAGCGTAAACTCAAGCCTTCCATGCTGGCTAAAAT
Source organism: uncultured Nitrosomonas sp. (assembly GCA_964401225.1). Classification (GTDB taxonomy): domain Bacteria; phylum Pseudomonadota; class Gammaproteobacteria; order Burkholderiales; family Nitrosomonadaceae; genus Nitrosomonas. Next base: position 6,552 of record CAYNXU010000067.1, on the reverse strand, counting down.
GCATATTACCGAGAATCCCCATAAAAGCCTGGTTGTGCCTGAAAGTGCTGTTGTGCGTGATTCCAATATTGACTATGTATTTGTTGATCAAGGGGATAATCGCTTCCTGCGTGTTCCTGTTGAGCTGGCACAGGAAATCAATAAAATGCGCCCCGTCCTAAAAGGACTGACTGAAGAAAGAAATATTGTACTGGAAGGCGCTTTTCATCTTGATAATGAGCGCAAGCTCGCAGAACTGGAATAAATCATGCTTGCTTCCATCGTACGTGCAATGCTTAAGCAACGTCTCATCGTTGCGGTTATCTCACTCATTTTAGTTGGCGCAGGCTTTCAAGCGGCTCAAAAATTATCTATTGATGCTTTTCCTGATGTAACCAATATACAGGTTCAGATTGCTACTGAAGCGATTGGTCGCAGCCCGGAAGAAATGGAACGGATCGTAACCGTCCCGATAGAAATAGCGATGACAGGATTGCCTGGTCTGGTCGAGATGCGTTCGCTGAACAAAAGTGGATTATCCATTATTACACTGGTGTTCACCGATGAGACGGATGTTTATTTTGCTCGTCAGCTTGTCATGGAACGGATGATTGGCGTGGCTGACAGGATGCCGCCGGGAGTTACTCCAGTACTGGGGCCGGTATCGACTGGCTTGGGTGAGGTCTATCAATATAATCTTGAGCACCCCGATGATGGTGAGCGTCAATTGACTGTGGAAGAACTGACCGAGAGACGCACCATCCAGGATTGGATGGTGCGTCCCATGCTACGTTCGATTCCGGGTGTTGCGGAAATCAATTCGCAAGGGGGCTATGTCAAGCAATATCATGTGCTGGTTAATCCTGACCGGTTACGTCACTATGATTTAACACTCTCCCAAGTCGATATGGCGATTGCCAATAATAACGCCAATGCGAGTGGTAATATATTGGCGCTGCAATCCGAACAATATCTGATCCGGGGTGTGGGTCTCATTACTGCTTTGCAGGATATTGAAGATATCGTACTGAAAGAGATTAATGGTATACCGGTATTCGTGCGCGATGTAGCCGAAGTCAAATTTGGATCAGAGGTACGAGCGGGCGCCAATATCAAGAGTGGTTATACTGAAGCTGTCTCGGGTATCGTCATGATGCTGAGAGGAGGGAATGCCAAGGAAATCGTCGAGCGGATAAAGTTAAAGGTTGCTGACATTAATGAACGCAATCTATTGCCAGGCGGGCTACAGATCGTCCCTTTCTATGATCGGACAGATTTGGTCGATGCAGCTATGTGGACGGTAACCAAGGTACTGATCGAGGGTATTTTGCTGGTTATTGTGATCTTGTTCGTATTTCTGGGTGATGTTCGTTCGAGCCTGATTGTAGTTGCAACACTCATCATCACGCCGCTTGTTACTTTTATGGTCATGAATCAGCAGGGTATTTCCGCTAACTTGATGTCATTGGGAGGGCTGGCGATTGCCATAGGCTTGATGGTTGATTCGACAGTGGTGGTCGTAGAAAACGTGTTTCACCGTTTAGGCCACGCGAGTGGAACACGCGAATCACATTTACGCACAATCGTTGATGCCGTTGCTGAAGTCGGCACACCGGTGATTTTCGGGATTTCCATTATCATTCTGGTGTTCTTACCCTTGATGACCCTGGAAGGGATGGAAGGTAAAACATTCAGTCCGCTTGCGTATACCATAGCAATAGCACTGGCTATATCGCTTGTCGTGTCACTCACGTTATCACCTGTTTTGTGTTCATATATCCTTAAAGGGGGTGCCGATCACGATACGAAAATTATCGCTTCCCTTAAATCAGGTTATCGATACTTGCTTAATTCAGCATTGTCCAGCGAAAAAACGACGATCATGGTTGCAGTGGGCTTGCTAGGGTTGTCATTTGTCTTATTTCCATTTCTTGGTAAATCGTTTATCCCCATCATGAAGGAAGGATCAATCACGCCTGTAATCATCCGTGTCCCCTCCATTTCCCTTGATGAATCCCTAAAAATAGAATCGGAGGCAATGAAACTCATTGCGGCAATTCCTGGCGTGAAGAGTGTGGTAGCTAAAGTCGGTCGCGGAGAATCGCCTGCTGATCCTGCCAGTCCCAATGAATCTGACCCCATCGTGAATATTGATCCGGAAGCTGGACGCACTCAGGAAGAAATCGAAGAGGATATTCGCAAGGCATTGGCAATTTTGCCGGGTGTGCAGATAGTATTATCTCAACCCATTGCTCAGAGGGTAGACGAAATGGTAACCGGCGTGCGTTCACAAGTCGCCGTAAAGATTTTTGGTGATGATCTGGATAAATTGAGAGAATTGTCTGAGCAGGTGGCGCGGATCATCAAATCTGTGCCTGGCGCGCGCGATCTGCGTATCGAGCGCTTATCCGGTCAGCAGTCGCTTACGATTGATATTGACCGGCGTGCCATCGCGCGTCATGGGTTGAATGTTTCAGATGTGAATGAACTTATTGAAACTGCTATTGGCGGCAAGGTGATTACCAATGTCTTTGAAGGCGAACGACGCTTTGCCTTGGTACTTCGCTACCCAGAGCATTTCCGAAACAATGTGGATGCAATCCACGATCTACTATTACGTACCCCGAGTACGACAGCAGGCCCTAATGGCGTGATGGCAGGTGGCGGCGCATTAATACCCCTTCACGCTGTTGCAAAAATTCAAGTTGTTGATGGGCCCGCCCAGGTTTCTCGGGAATTTGCCAAACGCCGAGTGGTGGTGGGTGCTAATGTTCACGAGCGAGATCTGGGAGGATTTGTTGCCGAGCTGCAGGAGCGCACTGCCAAGGAAATTAAATTACCACCCGGTTATTACTTCGAGTGGGGCGGGCAATTTGAGAATATGGAGCGCGCCATGGATACGCTTTCGGTGATTGTCCCGTTAACCATTGCAGCCATATTTTTCCTGTTATTCTTACTGTTTAATTCGATTAAGCTGGCAGGACTCATTATTCTTGTTTTGCCGTTTGCTTCGATAGGGGGGGTTATCGGATTATTCATTACGGGTGAATACCTCTCCGTACCTGCCTCTGTGGGGTTTATCGCGTTATGGGGGATTGCGGTGTTGAATGGTGTGGTACTAATTTCCTATATTCGTAAGCTACGTGAAGAAGGTGTCGATGTCGCTGAAGCGGTTATTCGTGGCTGCGAGCAACGTTTCCGCCCAGTCTTGATGACTGCAACCGTGGCGATGCTTGGTTTGGTACCATTCTTGTTTGCTACTGGTCCTGGCTCAGAAGTACAACGTCCCCTGGCCATAGTTGTGATCGGAGGTTTGATTACCTCTACTCTATTAACGCTGGTGGTGCTTCCCACGTTATATCGTTGGTTTGATGAAAAACCCCTGGAAGCATGAGGAGAGCAAATTATGAAAGAAGTTCGTGCAATCATCCGCCCATTACGCTTGAATCAGCTGCGTAATGCGCTGCATGACATACCTGATTTTTTTAGTTTCGTAGCCTATAAGGGCGAAGGTTTTTCTGCACCAATTAAGCAGCAGCAGCATCAAACGATACGTGAAGAACTAACCGATTTTACGGACAAGATCCTAGTGTCTGCTTTAGTTGAGGATCATATGGCAGATATTATCGTAGATCTGATTGTGCGCGAATGTCAGACCGGTCTGATACATGATGGCATGGTCTGGGTAGTGCCCGTCGAGGCTGCCTATCGAATACATGATAAAGGCGCGCTATGAGTGTGTGTGCTCCAACAGATTGTTATTCTGGATAAACCAATGCCTGCCGATAAACTTTTAGACATCGATCATATGCAAACTTATGGTCGACGATGGGTTGAGGATAAGTTTGCGTATGCAAATCTGTTATCCATGCCTGAATATATTTGTAATCTTTATCAAATTTATTAATTTGCACTGTAGGATTGAAAATTCTGAAGTAGGGTGCAGCATCGACGCCACACCCAGCTACCCATTGCCAGTTACCGACATTACTAGCCATTTCATAATCCAATAGTTTTTCCGCAAAATAGGCTTCCCCCCAGCGCCAATCGATTAGCAGATGTTTGCATAAAAAGCTGGCAGCGATCATTCTCACGCGATTGTGCATAAAACCGGTTGTATTGAGTTGACGCATTCCAGCGTCTACCAGAGGATAGCCTGTTGTTCCTTCACACCAGTGTTTGAATTCGACCTCATTGTTCCGCCATTCAATTTGATCATATCGCGATTTGAAACTTTTCTTTTGAGTATGAGGAAAATGCCAAAGAATCTGGCTAAAGAATTCTCTCCAGATCAATTCATTGCAGAAAGTTTCACTGATAGGTAGCGCTTGTCGAAAAATACTCCGAATACTCACTGTCCCAAACCGGAGATGTGGACCGAGCCGGGATGTGCCGGTGATAGCCGGATAATCTCTAGTTTGCTCATAGTCATGCAGGGGTTCCGGGTCAAGCTGGTAAGGGTGCACGACAAGCGTGGATCGGTTAAAGTCGATATCAGCCAGGGACAGATCAGGCAAAGGTTGATGTTTAATCATACCCATCAATTGGGTTTCACTAGGATAGCTAATAAGCTTTGTGCAGTGCTGGATGGTTTTCCATTGGCGCATATAAGGTGTGTAAACGATATAGGGCTTCCCATCTTTTTTGGTGATTTCATTTTTTTCAAACAAGACATGATCCTTGTATGTATGAAAAGCCACCGATTTTGATTGTAGAAACTTGCACACGGTATCGTCGCGTTCTCGCGCATAAGGCTCATAATCATGGTTGGTATAAACCGCAGCAACAGGATATGAGCGCAAGATGCGGTCAAATACATCCAACGGTTTTCCATGAAAGAGCGCGAGAGCGCTGTTAAATTGTCGTTCAAGTCGAGCTCGTAGCGTTTGCAATGTATCGTAAATGAAAGTGACGCGTGCATCGTCACGAGGCAGGCTGTCCAGAATAAACGGATCAAATATGAAAATAGGTAGAACAGGGCGGCCGGATGCCAGGGCTTGCGATAGCCCCGCATTGTCATCCAAACGTAAGTCTCTGCGGAACCAATAGACGGAAAGCGGTTGTGTCATGTCAGATCGCGACCCGGCCTCAGTCTTTGGTAATGATATCTGCTAGCGCAGCCGATAAATCCCTAAATTTAAATTTAAAGTCATATTCTTGAAGCAATTTTGTCGGGACAATGTGATAACTGTTCAAAGCCAAGGCGGCAGCTTCGCCTAATGCCAGTTTCAGGATAAAAGCTGGAGTAGGGAAGAACGCAGGCCGATGCAACACTTTGCCCAAAACGGTTGCAAATTCGCTGTAGCGCACGGGATTAGGGGAAACCGCATTGACTGGACCGTGATAGCGCAGATCCAATGCAGCAGTCATGAATACCGCAACCAGGTCGTCGATATGAATCCAGGGCAGCCACTGACGGCCATGACCCACTGGTCCACCCATGCCAATCTTGAATATTGGCAATACCTTGTCCAGCATGCCGCCATCACCCATTACCACGCTTGTACGGATGCTCACTCGACGCACGCCTTTGCTTTCGATTTTAGCGGCTTCAGCTTCCCAATCACGGCAGATGGTTTGCATAAAATTAACCTGGGCAGGCACTATATAGCTTTCATCATATACCTCATCGCCCTGACCCGGGTAAATGCCTATGGCCGAACCACATACAAAACATTGCAAACCGGGAGGCGCAGCGGCAACCAGCTTGCGCGTGCTAACAATACGTGATTCGTAAATCTCGCGCTTACGTACTTTCGTCCAGCGACCAGTCCCCAGATTTTCACCCATGAGATGAATGATTATCTGGATATCTTGCAAAGCTTCAGAGGGTACTTCCTCTTCAGCATAATTCCAGCTGAAGGCCGGTACACCCAACTTCTGGCTCGCATGTGCGCCGTTGCGGCTGAGTACTTTGACCGTGTGATGATCTTGTTTTAGACGCTGCACCAGGTGCCGGCCTATGAATCCTGTCGCGCCAGTAATGAGTATGTTCATTTGCTGTATGACCATTTCCAGGTAGATTGAAATATACAATACGATTAGAAGCTGTACATAAATCTAATTTTAGAATCAAATGACAAAGTAAAGATTCAATTTTATTAAGCGTAAATACGATGAATTGATTGAAATTATGTGCAATGATAACTAAAACCGCCATCATTCAATCCGTCATTCTTTTCAACTTAATTCAGAGTACATTTTGATTAGGCGTCTGGGTCGTGATATTGCAATAATTTTTTGGGTTAACGCGCTGCTCACGGCATGCGCCTTGCCTGTCGAAGAGTTATGGCCACCATCCCCTGATTCTGCAGTGCGAACCATTTACGTCTCGCTCGATACCTGGCATGCCATGATTGCTTTTCCTCTCAGCGAGGAAATGACTGTACAGAGTGAACTACAAGCAGATCATCCGTTCCCCCGATCTTCATCTATGGATCTAGCGCTGCCTTCCACTCACACTGAGCGTTTTGAAGAGTGGGGTTATGCCGAACAAGCCTGGTATCTGGAAGACCGGAGGGGTCCAAGTGGTGCACTGCGCGCACTTTTCTGGCCGACTGCAGGGGTGGTCGA
>CAYNXU010000066.1:0-7290 GCA_964401225.1 uncultured Nitrosomonas sp. | reverse complement strand
CTGGCCAATCAGGCTCGTTCGCAGTAGATCAGTCTATTTTCGGACAGCCTCCTAGTAGGCGAAGGCTTAATCAAGCTTAGCGTTGACTGTGCTTGCGCGTGCAGGCAGCTTCTCACGAATTCTCGCTGATTTACCAGAGCGGTTTCTCAGATAATAAAGTTTTGCACGACGCACATCACCACGGCGTTTAACTTCAATACTGGAGATTGTCGGTGAATATGTCTGAAAAGTACGCTCTACACCTTCCCCGCTGGATATCTTGCGTACAATGAAGGATGAATTAAGACCCCGATTTCGTTTGGCGATGACGACACCTTCATACGCTTGCACACGTTTGCGATCACCTTCCACAACATTTACGCTGACTACGACCGTGTCACCGGGAGAGAAATCCGGGATAATCTTGCCAAGACGCGCTACTTCTTCTTGCTCTAGTTGTGCTATCAAATTCATTCTATTCTCCTGGTATTTTTATAGGGTTTATGTTGTTAGTTTATTCCAAAATTTTAAAAGGCTGTGAATAATTCAAATAGGCACCCCCATCGCTGTTTGAGGGTGTGCTTGTCATAATTTCTTTACAGCTTTTGAGTGTGCTTGAATTCTTCCAATAATTCTTGTTCTTCCTTCGAGATACCCTGCTTTTTCTTGAGCTCCAATAGATCGGGGCGTCTTAGCCATGTTTTGCCAAGCGATTGTTGTAACCGCCAGCGATTTATTTTTGCATGGTCTCCTGAGAGCAAAATGCTGGGTACTGCATCTCCGCGATATATTTCTGGGCGGGTATATTGAGGAAATTCCAGTAAATTGTCTGTAAATGAATCCTCCTTGGCAGAAGCGGGGTCGCCGAGCACACCTGGCATTTGCCGTACCAAGCCATCAATCAACACCATTGCCGCCAGTTCGCCGCCTGAAATAACATAATTGCCGATAGAAATTTCTTCGTCTACCTGGCGCATGATGATACGTTCATCAATGCCCTCATAGCGGCCACAAAGTAATATCAACCCTTTTAGCTGGGTTAATTGTAATATTTTCTCATGATCTAACAGTTTGCCTTGGGGAGAAAGATAAATTAACTTTGTATTGCTGATTCCATCTGCTAGCTGTCTTGCTCTGGCCTGATCAATGGCTTCATCTAACGGTTGAGGGAGCATGATCATGCCCGGTCCTCCCCCATAAGGGCTATCGTCTACAGTACGATAATTGTCCTTTGCAAAATCACGTGGATTCCAAGTACGCAGTCGAAAAACTTCATTTTTTCTTGCCCGACCTGTTATGCCATAGTGCGTAATGGCATCAAACATCTCGGGAAATAGCGTAATGACATCAATTTCAAATGACACGATGCGTATTCCCCGTCAGTAATCCAATCCCCAATCAACTAATATTTTCCGCGCTTTTAAATCTACCTTGACAATAACCTGATCAATAAACGGTATCAATCTTTCTTGTTGATCTCCTTTTATTGACTGAACCTGCAAAACGTCATTGGCTCCCGTTCTTAATAAGCCAGTCACATTCCCAAATTCCTCGTTGTGTAAATTAAGCACACTCGTTCCTATGAGATCCGACCAGTAGTAGCCCTCGTCACCTTGCTCAGATAAGTCAGGCAATTGATCGCGAGGAATTGCAATTTGCATGCCTTTTAGTTGTATGGCTTGAGTGCGATCATGGCATCCTTCAAAGGCTACGATCAATCGGTTATCGTGAATATTATGAGCTGTAACATTCATCGTTGACCACGGCTCATCATCCTTGCGTAACCACCATACCGGATAATCGGACAGATTCTCGACATGTTCAGTGTAGCAAGCAACCTTGACCCAGCCTTGAATACCAAAAGGGCCTACAATATGGCCCATAGGGACCATGCATTCAGTTGAATAGTGATTGATATCAGCTTTCTTGGGTAACTTTCTGTTGCGCACCAAACTGTTTTACCAGTCTTGTCACGGTATTGGATAATTGAGCCCCATTGGACTGCCAGTGCGTTAGTCGATCCATCTGGATACGTAACGTTTCTTCACCCCCGGTTGCCCGTGGATTATAGAAGCCGACACGCTCAATGAATCTGCCATCGCGTCTGCTACGTGAATCCGCAACTACCATATTGAAAAACGGCCTTTTTTTAGCGCCGCCGCGCGCGAGTCGAATAATAACCATGTGTCTTAGTTGCCTATTAACAATTCAAACTTAAAAACGTGTAATTTTATGGTAATTTTCTGTAGCTTAGCAAGCTAAAATAATAAAAAAATAAAAAACTTATCTGCTCAACATGGTCTGATAGAAGTATTTCTAATTATTTTTTAATCTTTGTGAAAGCGATGTAATAACAGGATTATTCAGGGGAGGTAGGATTGCATACTAAAGATGATTCTCAAATCGAGCCTTCTCGATCCAGTTTGCTGGCGGAAGCAAATCGCTGTGTTTCTTGTGGGCTTTGTTTGCCGCATTGTCCAACCTATCGTTTAACGTTGTCAGAGGCGGATTCTCCTCGAGGACGGATTGCGATGATTAGCGGTGTGGCGAATCAGCGTATACCCATGAACGCCCGTTTTACCGAACATATCGACCGATGTTTGACTTGTCGCGCTTGTGAAGTGGTTTGCCCTAATCATGTGGCCTATGGTCGGCTGATTGATGGTGCGCGCGCGATGATGTCATCTTTGTCGACTTCTGATTTGTCGAAAGGCACGGTGGTGAGAAAAAAGAATAGGTTAAGGCATTTGCTAGAAACGGTGTTTATTAACCAACCAGCGCGTTTTGACCTTGTACGTCCCTTGGTACATCTTTTTCAGAAATTAGGCTTGCAAAAAGGATTGCTGCGATCGAAGCGGGTAAGCGGGACTAAACTGGGGTTGCTATTATCAAAATTACCGCCCGTAAATGTTTTTTTGCATAAGTGGCAGAAAATTTATCCGGCTATTGGGGCGCCGCGTGGCGAAGTTGCTTTGTTTCTGGGATGTGTCGCCCGGCTCATCGATACTGAAACAAACCGTTCCGCTATTTTCGTGCTTAATCGTTTGGGTTATACGGTTCATGTGCCGAGAACGCAAACATGCTGTGGCGCGTTATACCAGCACAGTGGTCGAGTGACCGAGGTGGCGCAATTAATGCAATTAAACAAAGGCGCTTTTGCTGATTTGAAGCTCGATGCAATAATCAGTACCGCGTCTGGCTGTGGCGCTCATTTGACCGAGCGCTGCGCTCAGTACCCGGCAGAAAATTTTTCTGCTCCGATAGTGGATATCAACAAATTTCTGGCTGAGCAGGATTGGAGTGGAGTTAACATCGCGCCGTTACCCGAAAAGGTCGTTGTGCATGATCCGTGCAGCTTGCGTAATGTATTGCAAGCTGCGAGCTACCCTTATCAATTGCTTGCGCATATTCCGGGCATTGAGCTGATGGCGTTGGCTGGCAATAGCCAGTGCTGCGGTGCTGCCGGAACTTATTTCTATGATCAGCCCGAAATCGCAGAGGCACTGCTAAGCGAAAAAATGGCCGCGTTGGATGGAGTGGAGGTGTATTGTCTGGTGACATCAAATATCGGTTGTTCATTTCACATCGCGAGCGGTCTAAACAATCAAGCTAAAAAAATAGCGCTATTGCATCCAGTAACATTGCTCGCGCGGCAAATGGGTATACAATGATAAAATGATTAATTTGGTTATGAACCACTATGTATACCCTTACCCGGGGTTGGAGTCATGTTAAATATAGATAAGCTCATTATTGGTTTTGATAATGCATTACGTACACTGATGGTGCCGGCTCAAACATTACGCACCGTGCCCGGGAAGAATTTGCCTGAAAATGAATTAACGGATGAAGAAAAAAAGGCGTCATCCGCTTTGATGCGCGTTAATCATGTCGGCGAAATATGCGCTCAGGCCCTTTATCAAGGACAAGCGCTGACTGCGCGTAACCAAGAAGTTCAAAGTGCACTGACACAGGCTGCTCGGGAGGAAACTGAGCATCTGGCTTGGACGGAGCGTCGTATTGCCGAATTGGGCGGCCGCAAAAGCCTGCTCAATCCACTCTGGTATGGCGGGTCATTTGCTATTGGTTTAGTGGCAGGTACGCTGGGCGACAAATGGAATCTCGGTTTTCTTGCTGAAACGGAGCATCAAGTTGAAATGCATCTCGCTGATCATTTGCAGCGGCTACCCCATCAGGATTTGAAAAGTCGCGCTATCGTTGCGCAAATGAAGATTGATGAAGCAAGTCACGCCACGATGGCAATATCCTATGGGGGTAAGGAGCTACCCTTGCCAGTAAAACTGGCCATGAAAATGGGTTCAAAAGTCATGACGCAAACGGCCTACTGGGTTTGATGAGAAATATCAGGATGAAGTGGGAATTTATAACAATTTTGAGTTTCAGATTAAGCAAGCAGCCTGATTTGTGATTTCCCATAAAGTAGTAAAGAGGGCCCTATTATGAAAAACGTCAATCTGACAGATCATTTTCTTATTGCGATGCCAAGTCTGGCTGATCCTTTCTTTGCAAAAACACTCACGTATATTTGCGAACACAATGAGCATGGTGCCGTAGGTCTCGTCATTAACCGTCCGACAGAACTGACATTGGAGAAATTGCTCGAGCAGTTGGGTATTCCCTTGGCAGATTCGCTACCTGCGGGGCGGTCCGTGCTGTTTGGCGGGCCGGTACAGGTGGATAGTGGATTTGTGTTACATCAGCCGGTAGGAGACTGGAAATCTACTTTAGCAGTTAACCCTAAGGTGGGATTGACCTCCTCTGTTGATATTTTAGAGGCTATCGCAAAGTGTGAAGGTCCTGAACAAATGTTGGTAACGTTAGGATATTCCGGCTGGGCGCCTGGGCAGATCGAACAAGAATTAGCCCAAAACGCTTGGTTGACAGTCCCTGCATCTGCTAGCATTATTTTTGAAACGTCTTTTGAAGAAAGACTGCCTGCTGCAGCACAGTTGCTGGGAATCAATTTCTCGAATTTATCCAATGAAGTGGGTCATGCATAACTCGGACAGTGGTAGTGACGTACCTTTCATGATCGGGAACGCTACCCGTGAGTATGAAAGCACATCCAGCGCTACGGAAAAATCGACCCTTGGTACGGTACTGGCTTTCGATTTCGGAAAGAAGCGTGTTGGCGTCGCAGTGGGGGAGCAGGGGTTGCAATTAGCTCATCCTCTTACCACGATCGATTGCGTCGTAACCAAGCAGCGTTTCGAAACGATTGCCAAGCTAATTGATGAATGGCGTCCAGTGTTGCTGGTGGTTGGACTACCCATGCATGCTGATGGCACAGAGCATGAACTCACTCGATTAAGTCGACAGTTCGCCCGGCATCTGGAAGAGCGTTTTCGCATCAAAGCATGCTTGGTGGATGAGCGCTATACCACCACTTCTGCGAGATCAGCATTGGGCGAATTGGGTATCAAAGGAAAAAAACAAAGGCCGATGCTAGATCAAATAGCAGCGCAGCATATCCTGCAATCCTATTTTGATGGTGACTATGCGGCTACCTGATGCAGAGCAGCTAATTGCCGGGTTGACTGAGAAACTGCGTCCAGTTGTGGACGACACAGTTGCCATGATTGGTATCCATACGGGCGGGGTGTGGGTGGCAAAACGATTGCACCAAGCGTTGGGAATCCGGTTGCCGCTCGGTGTCCTGGATATCTCTTTTTATCGAGACGATTACAGCAAGATTGGTCTGCATCCTCAAGTTAAACCTTCGGATTTACCCTTTGACGTTGAAGGAAGTCGCATCATTTTAGTCGACGATGTACTTTACACGGGAAGGACAGTTCGTGCAGCCGTGAACGAGATATTTGATTATGGGCGGCCGGCATGCATTCATTTGGCGGCATTGATCGATCGCGGCGGCAGAGAGCTCCCCATTGCTGCTCAGTATACCGGGGCAGTATTGACTTTGCCTGACGACAGCATGCTGGAATTAAAACAGGAAGCTGATGGCAAATTGAGTCTCGGTCTGCGTGATATTCGTCTCCCGGAAAAATGAGTAGAAACCCTCAATTGAACAAACAGGGTGAGTTGCAGCACCTGTTGACCACCGAAGGATTGCCCGCTGCCATTTTGCTGCACATCCTGGACACGGCAGAATCCTTTGCGGGTGTTACCGAACGGGAAGTCAAAAAAATACCGCTATTACGTGGCAAATCAGTGTTTAATCTTTTTTTTGAGTCAAGCACCCGCACACGGACGACCTTTGAAATCGCAGCCAAGCGACTGTCAGCCGATGTCATCAATCTCAATATTGCGGTATCTGCGCAATCCAAGGGAGAGACATTGCTGGATACCGTCAATAATCTGTCAGCCATGCACGCGGACATGTTTATCGTTCGCCATGCGCAGAGTGGCGCAGCACATCTGATAGCGAGTCACGTTCACTCAGAGATCCATGTGATTAATGCCGGGGATGGTCGCCATGCACATCCTACGCAAGCATTGTTGGATATGTTTACGATTCGCCGCTATAAAAAGGATTTTCATAATCTACGCGTCGCGATTGTTGGAGATATTCTGCATTCAAGGGTGGCGCGATCACAAATTCATGCGCTGACGACATTGGGCGTGCCCGAGGTGCGTGTCATCGCGCCCAAGACGTTGTTACCGAGCAAGGCTGAACGTTTAGGGGTGCACCTTTATCATGATATGGCTAAAGGGCTAAAAGATGTGGATGTGTTGATCATGTTACGCTTGCAGAATGAACGCATGCTGGGAGCGAGTCTGCCAAGCCCGGAAGAATATTTCAAATATTATGGTCTTACCCAGGAAAAATTATCATTGGCCAAACAGGATGCAATCGTTATGCACCCGGGGCCAATGAACCGTGGCATTGAGATCGATTCCGCCGTAGCGGATGGGAAACAATCGGTCATTTTGCCGCAAGTGACCTATGGCATTGCCGTACGCATGGCAGTCATGTCGATTCTCGCTGGGAATTAAAGCGCCTGACCATGAAAATCCATATCAAGAACGGACGCCTGATTGATTCGAAGAATGGTATTGATACGCTCAGCGATATTTTTATCAGTAGAAGAAAGGTTGCTTCGATAGGGATACCTCCCGCAGGCTTTCAAGATTGCCGGGTGATTGATGCCACCGGAATGATCGTATGCCCCGGGCTGGTTGATTTGTCAGCGCGCTTGCGGGAGCCCGGGCTTGAGTACAAAGCGACGCTAGAATCTGAATTGGAAGCCGCTGCGGCTGGAGGCGTGACCAGCTTGGCCTGCCCACCGGATACTGATCCCCCGTTAGATGAACCCGGCCTGGTTGAAATGT
>CAYNXU010000065.1:0-7292 GCA_964401225.1 uncultured Nitrosomonas sp. | reverse complement strand
CCAATTATGTCGCCCGGGTTGCTGAAGAAGTTTCGTGAAAGTATTTTTGAAATTTTTAGTAATGCGGTGCTGCATTCGCGTACTGACTTAGGAATCTTTAGTTGTGGTCAATTTTATCCTGCGCGGCAACGGCTTGATTTCTCGGTAACTGATCTAGGTGTAGGAATGCGCCAAAATATACAAGACCATACAGGACTGATCCTTTCAGCAGAGGCTGCAATTCAATGGACAACTGAGGGGCGAAACACAACTAAGAATGGTCCGGTACCCGGAGGATTAGGGCTTAAGTTGCTCAGAGAGTTTATTGATTTGAATGGTGGTTGTATTCAGATTGTGTCGGACGCGGGCTATTGGCGGCGTGAAAATAGAGAAACTATCACTATGCCATTAAGTTACCCATTTCCCGGCACAGTGGTTACTGTTGAAATCAATACAGCCGATACAAATTCATATAAGCTTGTTTCTGAGCCAGCCACGACAGATATTTTTTGAGGTAGTTATTATGCAGAAAGAATTAACAATATCTATATTCGAGGTTGTAGGCAGTCCTTTGTGTGTCGCCTCCAGCGATGGGCAGAAAATTTATGACCGCTTATTTGCTGCGCTTAAAGAAGGCAGGAGTGCGATCCTCTCATTCCATAATGTTTCAACTCTGACCTCGGCGTTTTTGAATGCCGCTATCGGTCAATTATACGGTGAGTTTAACGAAGAGCAAATTCGTGCCTTGCTTAAAGTGAAGGATATGGAACCGGATGATCTTGCACTGCTTAAGCGTGTGGTTGAAACAGCCAAGCAATATTTCAGGGATCCGCAGAGATTCGATCAAGCAATTCAGGATACACTGGGGGATGAAGGCAATGGTTAGTAAGGCTTTGTCAGTAGCCAATTACAATTTTACACCAGACGATGAGCTATTGCTGGATACTAACATCTGGTTGTTTATCTATGGTCCGCAAAAACCCGGGGATGCGAGAGTGATGATCTATTCGCAAGCATTCGCAAAAATTCTGGCTGCGCATTGCAAAATTTATATTGATGTACTGATAGTTTCTGAATTCATAAATGCCTATGCCCGCATTAAATGGGATGTTCTGGGTAAACCACACAAGGATTTCAAGAAATTTCGAAAAAGCCAGGGTTTCAAGCCGATTGCTCAGGACATTGCTGCCGACATCAAACGAGTACTGAATCATTGCTTGCGGATAGAAAATGGCTTTGAGTCATTGGTTATCAATGAATTGATAACCAAATATGCAATGGGAGATTCTGATTTCAATGATCAGATCATCGCGGCATTATGTCAGAAAAAGAGATTGAAGCTAGTTACAGATGATGGTGATTTTCATGATCAGGGAATTCTGGTTGTGACTGCGAATAAGTTGTTACTTTCATCATAACAAGGCATTTTCTTAGTGATTAAGAGTATGAATGTGCAATCTGCTGAGTAACGTGCATAAGAAATGTCAGAAATCTATATATATCTAAAAAACGTGTATAGAAAGTTGTTAGTTTCTATACATATTAAAAGAATAGATATAGAAAAGAACAATCTCTTATCCGTCCGGAGAAGATCAAAATCAGATAATCATCAATTAATGATGCGTCATTACGATGTGACCTGTGGGGAAAAGTACTAATGGCGCTTCACCCTGATTTCCCTGATTCCCCGCATGCCATTTTTGATCCCGCTATCCGCTGGTTTCCAACGGATGAAGCGTTGCGTGAAACCGGCATGAACAAGCTTATGCCGCCACTGGTATCGCAGTTGCGGCGTAAGGTGAAGGTGTTTCGTGATAGCGGCTATGTTGGGGCAACCAGCACTAGGAGGCTGTCCGAGAATAGCGATCGTAGCGAGGGCGAGAACTGGTTAGGCAGGATTTTTCGATCATTTGAGGCGAATAGTTGCTCTATTTAACGAAACGGATCGGAAAATCCGGCCAGCCAGGCTCGTCCGCAGTAGATCAGTCTATTCTCGGACAGCCTCCTAGCCAGAGTCTGCTCAATTGGTGGTTCAAGGAACCGCACTTGCTGGCGCAAGCTGATGGTACAACTGATAAGCATGGCTAATCTGCGATACCTCAGTAAGTCGGGAGAGGTGTATGGCGACTAGTACAGAACAATTAATTCAATCAATTTTGAATGCCCGGCCGGATACGCAAGCGATTTACCTGTTCGGTTCGTGGGGAACGGAATATGAGCGACCCGAAAGCGATGCGGATATAGCAATTTTGTTGCCCCCGAAACAAGCGAAGGAGGCGGGTTCGTTTTTATTCAGTGAGTTGCATCAGGCACTGCAAGCGACATTCAATAAGGATGTGGATTTGATCAATCTGCGTTTGGCCCCGACCGTGCTGCAAAAAGAAATTGTGATGAATGGACGGCGCATTTTTCAGATCGCCGGGACGGCTGCCGATGAGTTTGAGATGCTAGTGTTATCGTTTTATCAGAAATTGAACGACGAGCGCGCGGAAATTCTGGCGGAAGGTTTGCGTAGTGGAAAATTCTATGATCCATTATCCTAGGAGGCTGTCCGAGAATAGACTGATCTACTGCGGACGAGCCTGGCTGGCCGGATTTTCCGATCTTTTTCGTTAAATAGAGCAACTATTCGCCTCAAATGATCGAAAAATCCTGCCTAACCAGTTCTCGCCCTCGCTACGATCGCTATTCTCGGACAGCCTCCTAGATTACTCAGTTGATCGCTAATTCTTGCGCTAACATTATGAATATTCTAGCCCTTACAACGTTTCTACCTTCACCTCTTGGGTATCTCCGCTCCGCTGCGGATTGCACGATTTTATGGGCACATGACTGTGTTGCAACTCCTTGGAATGGAGTGACTATTCCGCGTCGCTGCGCCTTGTCCCGCACCCCTGAAACTGCACACTCCACCCCGTCCAACCGAGGAGTCTAGGATTATGAATGACATTATTCTCAGTAAAAAAGTCAGTATTGAGCGCTGTATCAAGCGGATCGATACGTACTATCGGATGGAGACAGGCTTGCCCTTCATCAAGGATCAGCTTCGCTTGGACGCGGTGGCAATGAATTTGCAGCGCGCTGCAGAATTGACGATCGATATCGCCAATCATCTGGTCAAGCTTCGTAAGCTCGGGTTGCCACGCGACAGCCGTGAATCCTTTACCTTGCTGGCGCAGGCCGGAATGATTGACGAAACGATGTTGCGTAAACTGCAGGGGATGGTTGGGTTTCGCAATATTCTCGTGCATGAATATCAGGAACTGGATATGGCTATCCTGATCGACGTGATCGAGCATCGCACACGGGATCTGCTTGAGTTTACAGCGCAGGCGATGTGCTGGGTTGATTGAACCAAGTTTGCATTCTGCGAAACACGCGCCTACCAAAAGTAGTGCGACAGAAAAAAGGGGGGTGCGCTATACTTGGCCACCATTACAAATGATGTTATTTCAGATAGATTAATGAAAAATATGAAAAATTTGTTTAGTTCTCAGTTGAAGCGTTTAGTGTTCATGATTATTGCTGCCATTCTGGTTGCGCAGGCAACAACGAGTTTTGCCAATAATGAAGTAGATTATCTCAAAGCGGCCCTAAAGGGTGATGTCGCTACCGTCGAGAAATTGCTGGCAGAAGGTGTCAAGATTGATGTGCAGAATCCTGATGGGTTCACTGCGTTGGCAGCAGCCTCACAGAATGGCCATGTGGCTGTCGTAATCGTGTTGTTGGAAAACAATGCAGCCATCGATTTACCGAATACGCAAGGGGTAACCCCCTTGCTGCTGGCTACCAAAAATGGTCATGAAGTCGTTGTCGATGCCTTGTTGGCGAAAGGCGCCAGCCCGGATCTGCAAAGCAAAAATGGTTTGACACCCCTCATGGTTGCATCCGCCCTGGGACATATCAATATCGCCAACGCACTATTGGCAAAAGGTGCCGGTCCTGATTTGCGGGATGAGAATGAAACGACGGCATTACACCTGGCTGCGCAGAACGGGCACCTGGAAATTGTCAAAGCGTTGCTAGCAAAAGGGGCCAAACCCGACCTGCAAGATGCGAATGGTGCTTCTGCATTAATTCTGGCAGCTTTGTCCGGGCAACAAGCCGTCGTCGAAACGTTATTGGCAAATGGAGCTAAGCCAGATTTAAAGGCGACCAATGATTTTACAGCGCTGATACTCGCCGCCCAAAACGGCCAAGCGGCCGTGGTTGAAACCTTGTTGGCGAACGGGGCCAGTATCGATCAACAGAATGAGGATGGCATCACTGCCTTGATGTGGGCGGCATTGCATGAGCATGAGGATATCGTCAAATTATTATTAGCCAAAGGCGCGAATCCGGCTATCAAAAGTGCGAGCGGCAAGACCGCGCTGGAGATTACTAAAAATCCAGCGATCATTGAGCTACTCGAAGCAGCTAAAAAATAAGCAGGTGTTTCTGAATTGGGTAAGCGCTCAGCGTAAGTAAAATGAAGGGTACCTCTAAAAATCCATATTTGCGAGCATCCGCTGCGCGGATTGTCTGCTTACCTCGCTTCGTCACAATACGTTGTTGTTCACAAAAAATGTTTCCTTACATATCAATCATAGGCTGCGTCAACATTTTTTGTTCTCGCCTCGTCTTGTTTAAAACTCTGAATTTTTAGCGTAATAATCGGTCTTCGACCGCAAGGCGTTTGGAAGAAACATATTAATGCCATCGGAACACAATATTTTTATATTATATAATCAATTACTTATATTTGTTTCTTGAAAGAGGTGCCCTGAAGTTTTGCTAACGCCTTATAATCATAGCGGCTTTCTGCTTGTATGGTAGCGCTGCTTTAACGGGCTATTTTGCTGATTTCTGAGTCAATCGCTAAACGCCGAGAGCTTATCCGAGAATTTTTATATAATCTCCATAACAACAAACTGGTTTTTGTTTTCCTGATATTTACATGAGCACTATCAATAAACCGATGGCGAAGAAGGCTAATCCCAATCCTTTGCCACCGAGAATCGCCAAATTACTTAGAGAAGCAAGTTGTTTGATATTGGGCGGTATCGCGCTTTATCTGGTGTTAATTTTTATGAGTTTCGATCGTACCGATCCCGGTTGGTCACATAGTGATCATATCGATCAGGTCGGCAATGCCGGAGGCAAGGCAGGCGCCTGGTTGGCTGATCTTCTGCTTTATTTATTCGGTGCTTCCGCTTGGTGGTGGGTAGTTTTTTTTCTCTCGGCAGTGTTATGGAGTTATCGCCGCATTGATATTGCCAGCATATTCGATCCCCGCACGTTGCTCATTTCGCTGACAGGTTTTATGGTGCTGCTTATTGCCAGCAGTGGTTTTGAGTCACTTCGTTTCAATACGATGAACATATCGCTTCCTCTCGTGCCCGGGGGGGTGCTGGGTGAAACGCTCAGCAAAAATCTTTCGCTGCTACTCGGGTTTACGGGCGCATCGCTTGGTCTGGTGATTCTGATGGCGATCGGTTTCAGTCTTTTTTCAGGATTATCCTGGGTACGCATTTCTGAAAAAATAGGTGAAACCATTGAATTATCCTGTTTTTCACTTTGGAACCGCTTATTGATTTTGCGGGATCGGCGCGCTGATGTGGCCTCTTCATTGAAGCCAGTCAAAGGCAATAAGGATGATAATGAACTGATAAACGGGGATTACAAGAAGTCTGTCGAGACTTACACTCCCTTGCGTATCGAGTTGCCCGAGCCGGCTATGCAAAAGCCTGCCCGCATCGTCAAGGAAAAGCAAACCTCTTTTTTTACCGATTCATCCGATTCCCTCCTGCCGCCACTTCATTTGCTGGACGAGCCTAAAAAAGATGTAGAACTCCTGTCCAACGATACGTTGGAATTCACCTCGCGCCTAATAGAGCGGAGGTTGCAGGAGTTTGGTGTCGAAGTCAAAGTGGTATCCGCCCATCCCGGGCCAGTGATCACGCGTTATGAAATCGAACCGGCTGTCGGCGTCAAGGGAAATCAAATCATTAATTTGGTGAAAGATCTCGCACGTGCTTTGTCCGTTGCGAGCATACGCGTGGTTGAGACGATTCCCGGCAAGACTACCATGGGTCTGGAGATCCCTAATCCCAAGCGGCAAGTGGTACGTTTGTACGAGATTCTGAGTTCTCAACCCTACGCCGACATGCCATCGCCGCTAACTATTGCGCTTGGCAAGGATATCAGCGGACGCCCCATTGTTTCTGATCTCGCTAAAATGCCGCATGCACTGGTGGCAGGAACGACCGGTTCGGGTAAATCAGTGGCCATCAATGCGGTCATTCTGAGCCTGATTTACAAGGCAACGCCCGAACAAGTGCGGTTGATTCTGATCGACCCAAAAATGCTGGAGCTCTCTGTCTATGAGGGGATTCCTCATTTGCTGACGCCGGTTGTGACGGATATGCGTGAGGCTGCCAGTGCGCTCAATTGGTGCGTGGCTGAAATGGAGCGACGTTACAAGCTGATGTCTGCCTTGGGGGTGCGCAACTTGGCTGGCTATAATCAGAAAGTCCGCGATGCCCAGAAAAATGAGGAATTACTGACCAACCCACTTAGCCTGACACCGGATGGACCCGCGCAGCTGGAAGAGATGCCGATGATTGTTGTGGTGATCGATGAGTTGGCTGATCTGATGATGATCATGGGGAAAAAAGTCGAGAAACTGATTGCGCGGCTCGCCCAGAAAGCGCGTGCAGCGGGCATTCACCTATTACTGGCGACTCAGCGGCCTTCGGTTGATGTCATTACGGGGTTGATCAAAGCCAATATTCCGACACGCATTGCTTTCCAGGTTTCCAGCAAAATTGATTCGCGCACCATTCTCGATCAAATGGGCGCTGAAGCCTTGCTCGGTCAGGGTGACATGCTTTATCTGCCGCCTGGCAGCGGCTATCCGCAACGTGTCCATGGAGCATTTGTCGCTGACCACGAAGTGCACAAAGTGGTGGAATATCTTAAGGAACACGGCGAACCGCGCTATGTCGAAGAAGTGCTCAATGCGAGCGAGGAAGAGGGCGAGTTCGCTAATGAGAATGGTGAAACGAGCAGGCCGGCAGGAGGTGAAGCCGATCCACTCTATGATGAAGCGGTGGCCATTATAGCTAAATCACGCCGTGCATCCATTTCTCTGGTGCAGCGGCAACTGCGCATTGGTTACAATCGTGCGGCGCGCCTGATTGAAGAAATGGAGCGTGCGGGTCTTGTTTCCGCCATGCAGAGCAATGGTAACCGGGAAGTGTTAGTGCCGAACCGGAATGACTAACGGGCGTTTCTAAAAATTCAAAGTTTTATACAAAACGAGGCACGAGCAA
>CAYNXU010000064.1:5570-7431 GCA_964401225.1 uncultured Nitrosomonas sp. | reverse complement strand
TATCCAAGAAGTGGAACAAACGCATGGCATTCCGGTTATCAGCATTATCAATCTGAATAACATCCTAGAATATTTAGAGACTAAGAATGATATGGCACAAAATTTACAAGCGATTAGGAACTACCGTACACAGTATGGTGTTGCCTAACCAAACCCTTTCCTATAGCGAATAATTAATCAAGGGTGCTTGCTTTGCTTGATTCTGGACCGTTTCTTCAGAAATACATATCTGAAAGATCGCATTACGCAAAAAAAACCCTACCATTCAGGGTAGGGTACAAAGGGCCTCGTCACATATTTCATCAATCCATCACGCTCAGTTGCTAAATCTTTGCATGATCAAAATCCCAACCGGTACCTTTATCATTTTTTTAGCAAAACCTGCATTAATCATTAGCTATTAATATACTGGAGCTTATCTAGTTTGAAAGCAGAAACAGACGCAAATTTCCGGTTATTTCTCTGAATCATCCTGGTAATTTATTCAGATATTTACGTATGATATGAGTTATCTAATCAGCAATGAATTTCTCTGTAGAGCAAAAATTCTATTCATCATGAAGTAAATCCTACTTCATATAAATTTTTATCATGTAAATTTGTTTTTCTAGAAAAGATGTGTTAGCTTTATAGATGCAATCGTTTCTTAACATTAATTAACTATTGAGAGGCATCACATCGTTGTATGAATCTACATATCCAACGATGCAATAGAGCAAACTAGGGTTCCGGCTTCGTTTGTTGAGGAGTGTCTGGTCCAAGAGTTTCTGGCTTCGGTTATTAACGAAGCTCCACGGAGGGATAAAAGCCCGGGAGATTACGTAGTGTGCTAGCACATTACGACTCTCGGTATTTGACCCAATGATTTAAAGGAGTCTTCGTTATGTACCTAAAAATTTCACATTCACTTCTTTTTTCCCTGCCTCGCGTTATTTCTGGAAAATCATTAACGTTTTCCACATCTGGGTTATTCACACCCAATAGCTTTGCTATTTGGTCTCAA
This sequence comes from uncultured Nitrosomonas sp., assembly GCA_964401225.1. Lineage (GTDB taxonomy): Bacteria > Pseudomonadota > Gammaproteobacteria > Burkholderiales > Nitrosomonadaceae > Nitrosomonas. The sequence goes on along the minus strand of CAYNXU010000064.1, from coordinate 6,428 downwards.
GACACCCTACCACACCTGCACATTCAGCCATATTTGCATCATTTACATGGTTCTGTAATTTCTAGAGCTGAAACACAGCTGTTGAACATTTTGCAGATCTCCCATTTGCCGGCGAATTCTGACTTCGGTCAAGTAATTTATTATTACGTCTATGAGGCATGACATGTCATCCACTCAGAATCCTAAAAGCTTTTCTACCGAAATGAAATCAGCTGATCCCGATATGCTCAATCGAAGCATGGGTATCTGGAATAGCTTTACGCTCGGTTTTGCAGTCGTTTCACCTGTAGTCGGACTCTATGCCATCGTTGGAGTACAAACTAACGTAACAGGTGGCGGCTGGTTTACTGCGCTCGTCATCTGTTTAATGATGCAATTACTGGTGGCAACCGTTTATGCAGAATTATCATCCCAATTTCCCATTGCCGGGGGAGCTTATAAATGGGCACGTCAGCTTGGTGGAAGCATTACTGGCCAGTATGCTGGCGCAATTTATGTGTGCTCAACTATCGCCATGTTAACCACCACTGCCTACACGGGAGGAATCTGGCTGGCCATTTTATTTGATTCCCCAAGCGAAACAGGCACGATGATGGTTTTCTGGGGTGGTGTTTTTCTACTCATTTGTATGCTACTCAATCTTGCGCATGTGAACATCTTCAAGTCGATCATTGCTCTTGGCGTATATGCCGAACTCATTGGATCCTTCGGCATTGCCCTGCTGCTTTTCTTCTTCTTTAGAGAGCACCCGTTCTCTGAATTGTTCCAACACCTGGGTACTGGCACAGCGCCTGATAAACTTTCAGCTTTTCTAGCAGCATTGGCTATTGCTGGATGGGCCTTTATCGGATTCGATGC
>CAYNXU010000064.1:0-5470 GCA_964401225.1 uncultured Nitrosomonas sp. | reverse complement strand
ATCGTGTTCTCCATGGCACGTGAAGGCAACATGCCGGCGGCACTCAGCCAGGTCACCGCTTCTAAAGCACCCCGGAATGCGATTCTTTTCACAGTATTTCTAGCTAGTCTGGGACTGCTATTCGGTCTCAATGATCAAGCGGTTGCCACTATCATAGCCTTTGGCACCGGCGGACTCTACGCTATGTTTTCCATGACCACAGGCGTGGGTCTATACACACGACTTACCGGCCGCTGGGATCCGGCATTGGGTGAATTGAAATTAGGGGCATGGGGGCTGATTATCAATATCATCGCTTTTATCTGGTCACTATTTGAACTCATCAATATTGCCTGGCCTCGTTCTTACTTAACCTCACCCGATGCACCCTGGTGGCAGCTCTGGGCAGTCCCGCTCGTTCTCGTCGGTATCTTAAGTGCGACGACATTGAGTATTTTGATAAGGAGAAACAAATGAATCACGATAATGTATTTCTGTGGGAAGACTCTATTCCAGGCGGTTGTCACTGGTCGGGGATTCTACGGCGTGGCCAAACCCTGCGATTAATCGATGTCAAGGGAGGCGCCAATGCGGCGATATTGTTTTTCAATCAGGAAGAAAAACTGGAACGCTACAACATGGCAGACACCCTAAAGGCACAACATACTTTCCGTTTAACTAAAGGGCATGCCTGTTACTCCGATATGGGACGAATATTCTGTTGCATCACTGCTGACACAGTAGGCTGGCATGATACGGTATGTGGGTTGAGCGACAGCAAACTAATCCGCCAAAAATATGGGATTGCTCGCTATCAAGAACATCGTAATCAAATGTATCGGAGCGGCTTGGATGGCATGCTGATCGAACTCGGTAAATGGGGACTGGGCATGCGTGATATCGTATCCAATATCAATCTTTTCAGTAAAGTAACGGCAAATAGTGCGGGCGAACTTACATTTCATCGTAATCATAGTAAAGCAAGCGACTATGTCGATCTAAGCTTTGAAATGGATACACTGGTTATTCTCTCCACCGCTCCCCATCCGCTCGATGCCAGCGCAACCTATCAGCCCGGCGATATTCATCTGGCAGCATTTACTACACCCATCGCCACAGCTTCGGAGTGCAAATATATTGCCGAGAATATACGTGGACTACACAACACTCATCGACTCTATCACTCTTGTGGAGGTACGTTATGAATACGTTTCAATTGATAGAAAGCAAATTTAATCCTGATCTTGCAATCATCGACGAAATTTGCGCGGCAGGTGAGCCATGGACCAAGATTATCAAACACGGTCAGATTTTCCGCATCGTCGATCTGGAAGGCAATCAAGCTGTCGATACGCTATTTTTCAATGCAAAACACGCATTAGAACGCTACAGCATAACAGATACGATACGTGCTCAGAATAAACTGTATCTGACTACTGGCAGCAAACTTTGCTCTAACTTGGGAAACATTATGCTCACCATCGTTGCGGACACCTGCGGACGTCATGACACGCTGGGAGGTGCCTGTGCCGCAGAAAGCAACACGGTACGTTATGCATTGGAAAAATATCCGATGCATAGTTGCCGCGATAATTTTCTGCATGCCCTGGCACATGACATGACTTGTGAACAGCTAGGCATGAGCAAGCGTGATATCCCTAGCAACATTAATTTCTTTATGAATGTTCCTGTTACCGAAGAAGGAGAATTGGAGTTTGTGGATGGTATTTCTGCGCCCGGCAAATATGTCGAAATGCGTGCTGAAATGGATGTGTTGGTATTGATATCCAATTGCCCGCAACTCAACAATCCCTGCAATGCTTACAATCCCACACCGATCCGCTTGCTGGTTTGGGATGCGCCATCTAGCTAATGGTTTGCCCATAAAGGAATACACAATGTTTAAGAAAGTGCTCATAGCCAATCGTGGTGCAATTGCTTGTCGCATTATCCGTACCCTGCGCCGCATGAATGTCACAAGCATAGCCGTTTATACCGAAGCCGATGCCTTATCACGGCATGTTGCCGAGGCGGATGAAGCTTATTGTATAGGCAGTGGTCTTGCAGCAGAAAGTTATTTGCGTCCTGATAAAATATTGGACATCGCACAGCGAGCCGGTGCGCAGGCCATCCATCCAGGCTACGGTTTTCTCAGCGAGAAAGCTGATTTTGCGGAACAATGCGCCGCACAGGGTATTTGTTTTATCGGCCCTACACCGCAACAAATGCGCGCCTTTGGCTTGAAACACTCGGCCCGTGCTTTGGCATTGGAAAATCGAGTGCCTCTTCTGCCCGGAACTGATCTACTGGAGGACCTTGAAACTGCTTGTCATCAGGCCAAACATATCGGTTATCCAGTGATGCTGAAAAGTACTGCAGGCGGCGGCGGTATCGGCATGCGCCTTTGTTGGAACCAGGAGGAATTGTCTAGCGCTTATGAATCAGTCAAAACACTTGCCCAAAACAACTTTAAAGATGCAGGGTTATTTCTGGAAAAATATGTCGATCATGCGCGTCATATCGAAGTACAGATTTTTGGTGATGGCAAAGGCCAGGTTGTCGCATTGGGTGAGCGTGATTGCTCGATGCAACGGCGCAATCAGAAAGTTATCGAAGAAACACCAGCCCCCAACCTCCCCCCTGCTCTGCGCGAATCGTTATTGGAAACCGCGGTACGTCTGGGTAAAGCAATCAACTACCAATCTGCGGGTACGGTCGAGTACATTTACGATGCCGTAAGTGGCCAGTTTTATTTCCTCGAGGTCAATACCCGTCTTCAGGTTGAACATGGCGTAACCGAAGAAGTCACTGGCATTGACCTGGTGGAATGGATGGTGCGGCAGGCAGCAAACGATCTCCCATCTCTGGATTCTTTCACTATTCAACAGAATGGCGTGTCAATTCAAGCAAGGGTTTATGCTGAGAATCCCGCAAAAGATTTTCAGCCCTCCAGCGGCGTATTAACTGCAGTTGATTTTCCTGCAGCAGCCCGTTTGGAAACCTGGGTGGAGCGAGGTCTCGAAGTCTCAGCGTTTTATGATCCCATGTTGGCAAAAATCATCGTGCACGCACCCGATCGAGAAGAAGCGGTTGCCAGTCTACTGTCGGCACTCGATCACACCTCATTGCATGGAATTGAAACCAACCTCACGTACCTCAAACAAATTTTACAGAGCACAGCTTTTCGGAGTGGGCAGCCAAGCACGCAATTCCTCAATGGATTCCATTATCAGGCAGATAGTATCGACGTATTGAATGCAGGCGTTCAAACCACGATACAGGATTATCCGGGGCGGATAGGCTACTGGAATGTTGGCGTCCCTCCTTCAGGCCCCATGGATAATCTAGCCTTCCGCCTCGCCAACCGGCTGGTGAGTAATTCGGAAGATAAGGGGGGATTAGAAATTACCCTGATGGGTCCGACGTTAAGATTTAATTGCGACAGCATCATTGCAATCTGCGGTGCTCCTATTGATGTATTTCTGGACAGTGAACCATTAGCTCAGTGGCAATCTCATCTCGTCAAAGCGGGTGCAGTATTACAGTTTGGAAAAATTAAACAAAATGGCAACCGGGTTTATTTGGCTGTGCATGGCGGCTTTCAGGTACCTGATTATCTTGGCAGTAAAGCAACGTTCACACTCGGGCAATTTGGCGGACATGCTGGCCGGGTACTTCGTGCGGGTGATGTCTTGCATATTCCTCCCTTACAACCGGCCACTCCCCTCCTTCCTCAACATTTGCTCCAGGAGTGGATTCCTCATTACACCGACCGGTGGGAGATCGCTGTATTATATGGCCCCCATGGTGCACCAGATTTTTTTACTGAAGCGGATATCGAACAATTTTTCGCTGCGGAATGGAAAGTCCATCATAACTCCAGTCGTACAGGGGTGCGTTTGATCGGCCCTAAACCTGAATGGGCCAGGAGCGATGGTGGCGAGGCCGGTTTGCACCCCTCTAATATTCACGATAATGCCTATGCAATTGGCGCAGTCGATTTTACTGGGGACATGCCGATTATCCTGGGTCCAGACGGCCCCAGTCTGGGTGGCTTTGTTTGTCCAGTGACTATTGCCCATGCAGAATTATGGAAAATTGGCCAACTCAAACCAGGTGATCGCATCTGTTTCCATCCTATATCAATGGAAGATGCACTTGTACTAGAGAAGCAGCAAAGTCTGTTTATCCAGCATTTGCATGCTGACAAAAGCACACCCACTTATACTCGATTGGAGAAACTAGACAACCCTATTCTTCATCGCATTCCCGAGAGCAAAGGACAGATACAAGTCACTTATCGTCAATCCGGTGACAAATATCTGTTGATCGAGTATGGCCCCCCTGTTCTGGACCTCAGTTTGCGTTTCCGTGTTCATGCCTTGATGAACTGGCTACAGCAGTACATCGTTGACAATGAGCTTGCTGGCATCCTTGATCTAACACCCGGTATACGGTCACTGCAGATTCATTTTGATTCATGCCGACTGACGCGTGATAAGTTAATGGATATCCTGATTACAGGAGAAGACGCACTCCCTCCGAATGACAATATTGAGGTTTCCTCTCGAATTATCCATCTTCCTTTATCATGGGACGATGCTGCTACCCGACTGGCCATTGAAAAATATATGCAATCGGTTCGTAGCGATGCGCCCTGGTGTCCCAGCAATATCGAGTTTATTCGCCGTATTAATGGGCTGGAACGCATCGAAGACGTTCAACATATCGTATTTGAAGCAAGCTACCTAGTCATGGGACTGGGCGATGTTTATCTAGGCGCACCCGTTGCAACACCCCTTGATCCACGCCATCGCCTTGTCACTACCAAATACAACCCGGCACGTACTTGGACGCCTGAGAATGCTGTTGGTATTGGGGGGGCTTATCTTTGCATATATGGTATGGAAGGTCCTGGAGGTTATCAGTTTGTCGGTCGTACCGTACAAATGTGGAATCGCTATCGCCAAACAGCCGATTTCAAAGATAACAAACCTTGGTTACTGCGCTTCTTTGATCAAATCCGGTTTTACCCAGTGAGTGAAAGTGAGCTGCTCAAATTACGTAAAGATTTTATTACAGGGCATTTCAAATTGCATACAGAAGAAACAGTTCTGGGCCTGAAGCAATACAATACTTTCTTGCAACAAAACGTATCCAGCATTAATGCATTTAAAACTAAACAGCAAGCTGCGTTTGAAGCCGAGCGCCAACGCTGGGAAGTCAATAATCTACCCCATTACGTTAATGAAGATACGTTGGATGAAGCAGATTGTCAAAGCGAGCTTGATTTGCCGGCAGGCGCGCAAATCGTCAGTGCTCAGGTAACCGGTACGATCTGGAAGCTTTTGGTCATGGAAGGTGAGCATGTAAACGCAGGACAACCCCTGATAACAGTTGAATCCATGAAAATGGAATTCTCAGTAGATTCACCGATTTCTGGTAAGGTACATCAATTATTCTGTAAGGAGGGAAGTTATGTAGCTGCCGG
>CAYNXU010000063.1:1830-7519 GCA_964401225.1 uncultured Nitrosomonas sp. | reverse complement strand
ATTCCCATAATCAAGAAAGTTGCCAGAAAAGTGATGGTGATATTTTTTGTATCCTCGGGTTGAAAATAGCTGCTGGCGTGCTCAACCAAAACACCATCGTGATCGACGATAAATAACACTGATAATCCAAGTTGTTCAGCAATAATCATGCCTCGTTCAAGGCCCAGGACTAGCAGTGCAGTTGCCCAGGCATCAGCAAGCATGCAAGTATCCGCTAACACCGTGACCGAAACCAAATGGTTTTCTACTGGCCAGCCGGTGATGGGATCGATGACATGCATATAACGCTTATCATTGATCATGAAATAATTACGATAATTCCCTGAAGTAGCCAAAGCAGTATCTTTGAGAGACAGCACTCTTTGTAACGAACGGCCATGTGATTGGGGTTTATCAATCCCTATCTGCCAGGGGATTTCTTGCGCATTGCTTCCACGCGCCCGTATTTCCCCACCAATTTCGACCATAAAATGCTCAATACCCTGTTGCTCCAGCATTGTCGCAATTCGATCAACCGCATACCCTTTAGCAATTCCAGATAGATCGACATAAAGACTGGCGTATGTCTTACGAACTGCTGGTAATGCATCATGAAGCACAAGCTTATCATAACCGGTTCTTTCGAGAACAGATGCGATGTCAACTTGATCAGGCAAATACGCTGAACGCATTTCCGGTCCAAACCCCCAAAGATTGACCAAAGGGCCTACCGTAATATCAAATGCCCCCCTACTTTGTTGACTGATTTTCTGCGCGGTCTTGAGGACGGTATAAAGTGGCGCAGAAACAGGTATCCAGTCAGTGGTATCTGCACGATTGATACTCGACAATTCCGAGTCGGGATCATAGGTGGACATAGTTTGATTAATTTCCGCCAGCTGATGCTCGATTTCCTTGTGTATCGCATGTGAGGATGGTACCTCAGGCAAGTGACGATACTTTACGGAGTAACTGGTGCCCATCGTGCTTCCAGCTAACTCTGTCAAGATCAGTGATGTCTTAGTAGAGAAGAAAACGGGTACGATAGCTATGGCAGCGGCGATAATTATCGACACAGTAACAACAACGCGCGTTGGTGTAAAGGATGGGATGGTCATCTCTAGCAAAATTACTAACGGTTATCCGCCAAAGTCATCATATAGGATGCTCTCCTGCTCAACACCTAGATCTAATAGCATCTTGATAACCGCTTGACTCATCATCGGTGGTCCACATAAATAATATTCACAATCTTCCGGTGTGGGATGGTCCTTCAAGTACGCGTCATATAACACTTTGTGTATGAAACCGGTATACCCTTCCCAATGATCTTCTGACAAAGGTTCTGATAACGCGACGTGCCACTCGAAATTATCATTTTCTCGAGCGAGTCGATCGAAATCTTCAACGTAAAACATTTCGTTTTTAGAACGCGCCCCATACCAAAAGGAAATTTTTCGCTTGCTTTTAAGCCGGCATAATTGATCAAAAATATGCGAACGCATCGGTGCCATACCGGCTCCACCACCGATAAAAATCATTTCATTGTCAGTTTCACGTGCAAAAAAATCACCGAATGGTCCCATGATATTGACTTTATCACCCGGTTTTAGCTTAAAAATATAGGAAGAACCTTGGCCAGGTGGAATTCCTTCTGTTTTAGGTGGCGGCGTAGCAATGCGCACATTAAGCATGATGATGCCATGCTCTTCTGGATAATTCGCCATTGAATAAGCACGAATAACCGTTTCTTTGCTATCCGAGACATACCGCCAAAGATTGAAATGATCCCAATCTTTACGAAAGCGTTCTTCGATATCAAAATCCTTGAACGAGTATTTATGGGGTGGGCATTCGATCTGGATATATCCACCCGCACGAAATTCAACATTTTCTCCAGCAGGAAGCTCCAGCACCAGCTCCTTGATAAAGGTGGCAACATTATGATTGGAACGGACCGTACATTCCCATTTCTTGACACCGAAGACTTCATCAGGTACGGCAATTTTCATATCCTGCTTAACGGTGACTTGACAGGATAAGCGATAGCCAGCGCGTGCATCACGTTTATTGATATGGGAAGTTTCGGTAGGCAAGATCGCCCCGCCACCTTCAAAAACCTTGACCCGGCATTGGCCACAGGTGCCACTGCCGCCACAGGGAGAACTCACGAAAATATTTGCATTGGCAAGGGTGCCAAGTAGTTTCCCGCCTGTCGGTGCTTCAATCGTGCGTTTGTCATTGACTACTATCTTGACATTGCCTTGTGCAAGGAGCACTGAACGTGCGCCCAGAATCATGAAAACTAGCGCAATGACAATCGAAGTAAAAAAGAAAACTCCCAGAGCAATTTCTAGCATACGCGTCGTTGTGTCATGTCATAGTCGCATGCCGGAAAAAGCCATAAAACCCAAGGCCATCAATCCCGCACTAATGAAGGTGATACCCAGACCTTGCAAACCATCGGGTACGTCGGAGTATTTGAGTTTTTCTCGCACCCCTGCCATGGCCGTGATTGCCAATGCCCAGCCAAAGCCAGAACCGAGACCATAAGTGACACTTTCTGCAAAAGTGTAATCCCGTTCTACCATGAATAGCGTACCGCCTAGGATAGCGCAATTAACAGTAATCAACGGCAAAAAGATCCCTAGCGCGCTATAAAGTGCCGGCACGAAACGATCCAGGAACATCTCAAGAATTTGCACCATGGCCGCGATAACCCCAATATAACTGACAAAGCCAAGAAAGCTGAGATCGATACTGGAAAGCCCCGCCCAGTCCAATGCGCCATCGCGCAGCAAATAGCGATAGATTAGATTATTGATAGGCACCGTCAAGGTTTGGACGACGATAACTGCAACACCTAACCCAAACGCTGTTTCAATTTTTTTAGAAATGGCCAGGAAAGTGCACATTCCCAGAAAAAAGGAAAGCGCCAGGTTTTCAACAAAAACCGCAGTAATGAATAAATTGACAAGCACATCCATTAGGCAGCCTCAGTATGTTGACGCATTTCCTGGATGCGATATTCAGCTTTTTCAACTTGTGCTTTTTTCCAGGAGCGTACAGCCCAAATGATCAGTCCAATCAGAAAGAATGCACTTGGTGGCAGCAGGAGCAAACCGTTAGGCACATACCATCCGCCGTCCTTGGCCAGCGGTAGAATCGTGTGGCCTAATAATGAGCCTGATCCGAAGAGTTCACGGATCGTGCCTACCGTCAACAAAATTGCACTAAAACCAAGACCGTTGCCGAGACCATCGAGAAAGCTCGGCCACGGCGGATTTTTCATGGCAAACGCCTCAGCACGCCCCATCACGATACAATTGGTAATGATCAGACCGACAAATACCGATAATTCTTTACTGATCTCATAGGCAAAGGCACGTAAAAACTGATCGACGACGATCACTAAAGACGCAATGATCGTCATTTGTACGATAATGCGAATATTTGCCGGGATATGATGACGAATCGAGCTAATCACCATACTGGAACAAGCTACGACCAGCGTGAGCGCAATACTCATGGTAATCGCGGTGGACAGCTTGGTCGTGACCGCGAGTGCAGAACAGATACCCAAAACCTGTAGGATGATTGGATTATTGTCAACGACCGGTGTAAGTAAAATTTTGCGAACAGAATAAGCCATATTGTCAACTCCTCTCTTTTTGTTCACGCAGGCGAGCCAGGTAAGGACCAAAACCTTCTTTCCCCAGCCAAAAATTCAATAATTGTGTAATGCCATTAGTCGTCATGGTGGCACCTGATAATCCATCTACTTTATGATGGCTATCCGGTGTGGAGGTTCCTACCGTACCTTTGATCAGCTCGATGCGAGGCTCCCATTGCTCATCAAAAGCAATTTTTCCCTCCCACAAAGCAAGCCAGCGAGGATTATCGACTTCGCCACCCAAGCCGGGCGTTTCAGCGTGCTGATGAAATCTGATCCCCTGGATCGTGCGCAAATCTTCTTGCAAAGCTAAGTAGCCATACAATGTCGACCATAACCCGTAGCCATAAATCGGCAGAATCAAGGTTTTGAGTTTTCCTGCATCATCATTGACTTGATAAACCGGCAGATATTTCGGTTTCCGTCTGATTTGCGCCGGGTCTTCATTGCGCTTCAGCGGACTGGATAAATTGACGTCTTTAGCTGCTTTAGTGATATCGAATTGTTCAGCATCAAGGGTATCATTTACTTGACCATTGTCGAGTTCAACCATAACAGCATCAACTAGTTGAAATGCCTGCTCAACGGTCAATCCCGGCTTCATCAGATCGGCAATTTCAACGATAATACGCTTTCTTTCATTCGCTTGGTTAGCAACCTGAATTGGCTTGAGAAGTACCGCAGCACCGGCGACAACCAGCGAGCAAACGAGGCAGACAGCAAACGCTACCAGTAATGTCTTGCTGCTGCTATGTTTGGCAGGCGGTGTATTTGACTCAGCCATGACGTCGTAATCTCCGTCGAATATTAATCTGTATCACTACATAATCGATCAATGGTGCAAAGATATTGGCAAATAAAATGGCGAGCATGATGCCTTCCGGGAAAGCCGGATTAAGTACACGTATCAATACCGTCATGAATCCGATCAAAATACCGAAAACCCAACGCCCCGCAGTCGTCATAGCAGCAGAAACAGGATCGGTCGCCATGAATACCATGCCAAAAGCAAAGCCCCCTAACACCAGATGCCAATGCCAAGGCATCGCCATCATCGGGTTAGTATCGTTACCCAACATATTGAACAACCATGCCGTTCCTACCATACCAAGAAATACCCCTGCAATGATGCGCCAAGAAGCAACTTTCGTATAGATCAGGAAAATAGCACCAAGCAGACAAGCAAGCGTCGAAGTTTCGCCCAGTGAACCAGGAATCAGTCCTATAAATGCATTCCACCAGGTATAGCCCGCCGTGGCTATTGCCTCCATGCCACCCAAGGCGCCCAGACCTAAAGGGGTGGCACCGGTGTAGCCATCAACCAGCGCTGTCGCGCCAGAATAGATGTCTACTGCAACCCACACTTCATCGCCAGAAATATCTGCCGGATAGGCAAAATAGAGAAAGGCACGCCCAACCAACGCAGGATTGAGGAAATTTTTACCCGTACCGCCAAAAATTTCCTTGCCAATTACTACACCAAAGCTGATACCGAGTGCGACCATCCATAAGGGCATATCTGGCGGCAAAGTCAAGACAAATAACATGGAAGTGACCAGAAATCCCTCATTGATTTCATGCTTGCGTATGATGGCAAACAGTACTTCCCAGAAGCCGCCCACGATCAAGGTAGTCAGGTAAATCGGCAAGAAATGCAAGAAACCATGCGCCATATTAGCCAGAATACTATCTGGATCAAAGCCAATACCGAAGCTGTAAAGGAGAATTCCCCGCCAATCATCCTTGATGATGGAGAGCTCCTGCATAACGAGATTTGCCTGATAACCGGTATTAAACCAACTCCAGAGTATGCAGGGAATGAGTGCAATCACCACATAGGTCATCAGGCGTTTTAAATCGACCGCATCACGAACATGGGGGGCGGCGCGCGTAGAATTGGCGGGAGTATATAGAAATGTGTCCACCATTTCATACAAGGCATAATACTTCTCGAATCGACCGCCTTTAGAGAATTGGGGTTTCACGGATTCAAGTAAGCGACGCATCTTGGGTATCAGCCTTCTTTTTCGATTTGTC
>CAYNXU010000063.1:0-1730 GCA_964401225.1 uncultured Nitrosomonas sp. | reverse complement strand
CAGCGCGCCGCCCTGACCAAACTGACCCGGAGATAATGCGATTTTCAGTTGATTCCGCGAGCTCACCCTCCAGAAGTTCTTCCAAGGAAGCGCCTAACCGTGTACGTAATAACCGTGCGGAGCCTTTGCCCGGGTGCATAGGAAGCGTTAGGCCCAGTCGCGTGCGTAATTGTTGTGGATGCTTGACTTGCGGTCCGCCCAACGCAATGATGCGTTCAGTCCATAACTGCCCTGTGGTAAACAATTTTCCGATAGCAATGACTTCCTGGTAATTGAGATACCAGACGGTTTTGTGAGCGTTCACAGGCTCCAGAAAATGAATATGGGTGCCAGCCAAACCCGCAGGATGGGGACCAGCAAAGTTGGCTACTTTTACCTGCGAAAGATTGTGTGATAGAGGGAAATCTGCATCGGGAGCTTTGCACACCCAAAGCGATCCTGGTGTGAGATGGGACAACACGTTCAGCCCATGAGCGAATGATGTCGCCTCTGCCGCTATGATCGGTGCAGGATCGGCAGCCAATGGATTTGTATCCATAGCGGTAATGAAAATGGCTGCTGGCCGCGTGTCTGGGTCGGGTATCTTGCTGTAAGGACGTGTTCGCAGCGCAGTCCATAAGCCCGATGTCAGAAGATTATCGATGACCTGCTCTGCGGTCAGACTGACAAGTTGTTCAGGTGAATAAGCAGTAAACGTTTCCTGATCTTCCGTTGAATTCAGCCGTATGATGACCGACAATAACCGACGCTGTGCACCCCGCAGGATAGCCGTGATCTTTCCCGCACCTGGCGCCGTAAATCGAACACCCGGCAGCTTTTTGTGTTCGAACAACGCTTGCCCGAGCTTGACCGAATCACCCTCATTAACCAGCATGGTAGGCTTGAGATCAATATAATCCGGGCCCATTACCGCCACATGTCGAACAGGCGCCGCATCCTCGATCATTTGGATTGCTTGACCACTGATTGGCAAGTCGAGACCTTTCTTAATCTTGATAAGCATAGGCATCAGATGATGGTTTTTTATACGCTAGATAGTCAGATATCCAGGAGAACATGATTATGAGATTATTAAAGCACCATCACTACTCTTAAAATAACCATCCTTATGCTGCTTAAATTCAGAATTGGTGCCTGCCTCGGAACGAGCTAAAGGCATTTTAAGAGAATAGTGACAGAAGAATTAATTTAAATCTCAGGCGTGTCATAAATATAGCGTTCGAGCTGCTTGATGACGAATTGATGCTGGGATATCGTGTCTTTAACTAAATCCCCTATGGAAAGCAGTCCGACCACCTTGCCTTCGTCCACGACAGGTAGATGGCGTACCCGCATCTCGGTAATCAGCGCCATGCAATCCTCATTCGTCTCATCTAGACTGACATAAGCGACTTGCCGTGTCATGATTTCCTTCACGAGTGTTTCTTTCACCGGTTTATCCAGCAAATAGGATTTACGCGAAAAATCTCTCTCTGTCAGAATACCTACGAGCTTATCGTCCCTCATGACCAGCAAAGCACCTATGTTATTGGCGGCCATTAACTGCATAGCATCAAAAACTGAGGCATCAGGATTAATAGTGGTCACTTTGTGACCTTTCTCGTGCAGTAATTGTTTTACAGTCTTCATGATGGTTCATCTCCTATATCAATAAATTATCTTCGAATGAGCATTCTCGTCCATAGCACCTAGTTTATAGTATCTGGACTACTGCTACCAAGCGGATGATC
>CAYNXU010000062.1:5364-7559 GCA_964401225.1 uncultured Nitrosomonas sp. | reverse complement strand
TTCCCTTCGGCAAATCACCGAGCTTGACTTTGCCGATACGCACGCGCTTGAGACCAGTCACCTTAAGCCCGACCAGATCGCACATACGGCGAATTTGGCGTTTTTTGCCTTCCTTCAGAATGAAACGCAACTGATCCTGATTCTGCCATGATACCCGGGCGGGCTTAAGCGGCGTGCCATCCAGGCTCAGACCATGGTTGAGCAAGCTCAGGCCTTTGGCATCCAGCTTGCCTTCCACCCGCACCAGATATTCCTTCTCGATTTGCGAATCAGCACCGATCAGTTGCTTGGCGATGCGACCGTCCTGTGTAAGTACCAGTAAACCGGTAGAATCGATATCCAACCGTCCGGCAGGCGCAAGGCCACGCAATTGCACAGGAGAGAATCGTTGCGCGGAAGGGTCATTCTGGTAGTGATTGTCCGCAGTAATGAGTGTCACTGCTGCCTGATAACCAGGCTCCGGCTGGCCTGAAACATAACCCACAGGCTTATGCAGTAGGATGGTAACGCGCTGGGTTTGCTGAGTTTGTGCTTGCTTGTTGAGGGCGATGCTCTGGTTCGGATAGATCTTGGTACCGAGCTCGGTAACTTTTACGCCATCCACAGACACCCAGCCGCGCTCGATGTAGGCATCCGCTTCACGGCGGGAACACAGGCCACGTTCGGACATGATTTTAGAAAGCCTTATTTTTTCCATATTTCTTTCAAACCGGGAATTAACCCCCCTCATTCCTTTGCGTCACAATTTATTTGGCATTGAGTACGCTTACGCTGCATGTTCAGAAAGCGCTCAGTTGCTGACAAACCCTTTGTAATACACAACTGGTAGGAGAATTTTTGATATGCGGCAAATACGACTCATCTACAATCCGAACTTTTGCTGCGTGACCCGCTTGTTCAGCAAAGAAACTTGCCTTTAATCCGCCCATTAAATCACCAATGACTTTTTTCCCTATTCCACTTATAGAGTGCGGCAGCGAATAGATTGTAAATGATTCGACCCAACTGCCTGATGATAGGCAGACCCAATACCGCTGCCTTCCATTTTTCGTGGGGAGAATGCTGCCAGATGACTAAAAATGCATCAAAACCGATATGCATCTGGCCATGCTCATCGACAACATGCAGCCGCTCACGAACCTGCTCGATTTCTGAATGAATCTCTGTCACCAGTTGCGTATTAACGTGAACATCTTTCCATTCGATCGGACAGCCTACCATCTTATCTTTCTGGCTCTCTATGCCCGCCTTGCACACTGGGCAGGCTGAGTTGTAGTAGACCTTAACGGGTTCTTTGTTACTCGCCATTAGCTCATTACCCAAACGCCACCTCAGAAAGACAGCTTATCCCAAAGCTGATCAACATGCGCTTTAACTGCAGCATCCATCTCGATCGGCCTCCCCCATTCTCGCGTTGTTTCTCCCGGCCATTTATTAGTGGCATCCAATCCCATTTTCCCCCCTAAGCCTGAAATAGGGCTCGCAAAATCCAGATAATCGATCGGGGTATTTTCGACGATCAAGGTATCACGCGCAGGATCGACACGCGTGGTAATTGCCCAGATGACTTCTTTCCAATCACGGATATCAATATCGTCGTCGGTGACAATGATGAATTTGGTATACATGAACTGGCGCAGAAAGCTCCATACACCAAACATCACACGCTTGGCATGACCGGCGTATTGTTTTTTCATGCTCACCACAGCCATACGATAGGAGCAACCCTCTGGCGGCAAGTAAAAATCGACAATCTCAGTAAATTGCTTCTGCAACAAAGGCACGAATACCTCATTCAGTGCCACGCCCAAAATCGCGGGTTCATCGGGTGGTTTGCCGGTATAGGTGGAGTGGTAAATCGGATTACGGCGCATCGTAATACGTTCAATGGTAAATACCGGAAACGTTTCCTGTTCATTATAGTAACCCGTATGGTCACCATAAGGCCCTTCGATAGCCGTCTCCTCAGGATAAATAAACCCTTCCAGTACGATTTCCGCGCTGGCTGGCACTTGCAAATCATGGCTCATGCATTTGACGACTTCCGTTTTCGCGCCACGCAGCAAACCCGCAAACTGATATTCGCTCAAACTATCGGGCACCGGCGTAACCGCACCGAGAATCGTTGCCGGATCAGCCCCCAAAGCAACGGCAACCGGATAAGGCTGGCCCGGATTGACTAGGCAGAACTCACG
>CAYNXU010000062.1:0-5264 GCA_964401225.1 uncultured Nitrosomonas sp. | reverse complement strand
CCAAAGCAACGGCAACCGGATAAGGCTGGCCCGGATTGACTAGGCAGAACTCACGGTAATCCAATGCGCCCCCGCGGTGCGCAAGCCAACGCATAATCACTTTGTTCGGAGCAATCACTTGCTGCCGGTAAATGCCAAGATTCTGCCGTGATTTATGGGGGCCACGCGTGACGGTCAGTCCCCATGTGATCAAAGGAGCGACATCTCCGGGCCAACAGGTCTGGATAGGCAACCTCGCCAGATCGATGGCTTGCCCCTCCCATACGATTTCTTGACAGGCAGCGCTGGAAACGACTTTTGGCGCCATATTGAGCACTTGCTTCAATACAGGCAATTTTTCCCAGACATCCCTTAAACCTTTGGGTGGATCAGGTTCTTTTAGATAAGCCAACAGCTTGCCCACTTCCCGAAGCGCTGTCACAGACGCCTGTCCCATCCCCAACGCCACCCGATCGGGTGTACCGAACAGATTCCCCAGTACCGGAATAGTATGTCCCTTCGGTTTCTCAAACAACACCGCCGGCCCAGCCTTTTTAAGCAACCGGTCGCAAATCTCGGTCATTTCCAGATGAGGATCGATCTCGATTGCCACCCGTTTCAAATCACCCCGGCTCTCCAGTTGCGTGAGGAAATCACGCAGATCGTTATATTTCATTGGTAAACACTTAAATATTTGTTATCAGGTGAGAATCGAGCGCAATACCGAAAAATACCACCGCACCGACCCAGTTATTGTGCAGGAAGGCCTTGAAACACCGAGCCGGGTCACGATCGCGTATCAGGAAGTATTGATAAATCACTAAGCCGACGACCACTGCCAACGCAAGATAATAGGGGACTCCACGCTGCAAAAGCGAACCCACATAAGTCATCATCGCTAAAAAAACAGTATGACACAACATAATGCCTGCAACATCAAAACTTCCCAGGGTGATCGCAGATGTTTTAATACCGATTTTGAGATCATCCGCCCGATCAACCATGGCATATTCGGTATCATAGGCGATGACCCAACACAAATTTGCAATTAACAGCAACCATATGATGGCGGGCAATTCATTTGTCTGCGCAGCAAATGCCATGGGAATACCAAAACTGAATGCAATGCCAAGATAAGCTTGCGGCATGACAAAGAAACGCTTGGTAAAAGGATATGTCCCAGCTAGAAACAATGCACCCACTGAAAGCAATAGCGTTAATTGATTCAATGGCAATATCAGCAAGAACGCACAAAAACTCAATCCCGCTGCCAGCAAAACGGCTTCTTTAGGGCTAACCACACCCGTCGCCAGCGGGCGGCTTTTGGTGCGTTCAACATGGGGATCAATACGGCGATCGGCAAAATCATTGATCGCACACCCCGCAGAGCGCATTAACACGGTGCCCATGATGAAAATAGCCAGAATCATCAAATCAGGTAAGCCCTCAGCGGCCAACCATAATCCCCATAAGGTAGGCCACATCAGCAGCAAAATACCGATGGGTTTATCCAGTCGAATCAATTTTGCGTAGGCAATAAGCTTTTCTTTATTCATTAAATTGTTAACTCAAGAATGGCCGGCAAAAATACTTCCGTCACGAGAATGGGTTGCTCATTTAAAGTAAACCGTGATCGCCGTGCCCATAAGTTTACTGGATGTGACCGCAACCTCCGGCAGGCTTGCCTATAAAGGGGATGATGCACATTTAATTTTTTATATCCAAACTCGGCGCGTTCAATCAGCGGATTGGTAAACAACATGGTGCCCAATGATCGATTACCCAAGCGGCTCAACCCACGCCAGGCACCTTGCAGGTGTTTTCTTGCCACAACGGAATGCGCGAATACGACGGGAGTATTACCGCAATAAAGATACACTTCACGCACCAAGGCCAATTCACTTCGACGCAAATTCATAACTGCCAGTTCATCGGCACATACAGGCGCAAGCGATTGAAAAACCGGATCGACCGAAAATTTTCTACAGCGCTGTTGTATTAAGCGTGTTAGTGAATCTCGATGTAACAACCACCAGCGAATGTCAGTGGACGCAGTAACCGGAACTGGATGCCATGCCAATGGCTGGTGAACACTCATTGATGCGAAATGACAAAAGCTGAGATTATAGAACAGGCAAAGTGCAAATGATGCCCTGCTTGATTAAAAAGAATGGTGCTGATGATCAGAAATCAAAATTCACTTCGGTGAAGATGCTCAAAGAATGTGCAATTCTCTTACCGCTTAGCTGTGTCCTTATGACATATACCCTGTTGCAAGCGCCTGCGCCCAATCTGGATATCCGCGTGCATGCGCCAATTTGACCATCGGCGCATAATCATAAGGAACAGCGATCAGTGAAACTACCCAACCGCCATCCATGCGCTCGACAATGGCATAATGGGCATCCGGAGAACCTGTTTCAATCACATGAAAATAGGGTGTCCCATCATCATACGCCGGCAGACCAACACTCCCCGGATTGACCACGAGCTGGCCAGATGAAGCGCGAATGGCGCGTGGCTTGTGCGTATGTCCACATAGAATCAACTTTGCATGCGTTGTTCCAAGGCGCGCATCAACCTCTTGCCGTGTTGCCATACGCGCACCCTGCACCTCGACAGTTTCCAGGAAATACGCTAAGTCACTGGCAGGCGTCCCATGGCAGAGCAGGATATCTGTCTCCAAATTAGCTTTGTGAACCAGGGATTTGAGCCAAGCCAGCTCCTTTGCGGTCAACTGAGAATAAGCCAATTCATCCAGATCGCTACAATCTTCCGTACCATAAGCAAGAATCTGACGATCATGATTACCTGCCAGATGGAACCAATCTTGTGCCATCAGATATTGCGCAGTTTCCAAAGGCAGCAGCGGGCCCGACAAGCTATCACCAAGATTGATGACACGATCGACACCACTCTGTTTGAAATGAGCCACCACCGCTTCAAGTGCGGGCAAATTACCGTGGATGTCTGAAACAACAGCGATTCTCATCACAAACCTCCGCTCAAAAAGGGTAAATTCGACTACTTATACCCATCGCACTTCAAAATTCGGCGTCTATACCTTCTCCTGCTGGGAGAAGGCAGGATGAGGGATTATAAAAAGCGAATTTTGAAGTGCGATGGGTATCCCTATCCACTAAAATGAAATACCCCGCCTACTCCATAATGAAATAGCCGGGGCTCGACATGATAACGGATCAAGGATAATCAACCCTCAGCTCACGAGGGTTGTTGAATTCCCGCCAGCAACCATGCACCATTCCGATCCTTAAGATCTTTCTGGATATGCCAGATTTCATCGAACGATTCTGGCTCAGCATCGGGAGATTCACGCAATTGCCCATTGAAGCGCACACTTGCAATCGCCATATCGTCGGACACTGTGACATCCAGCAAGTTTGCATCGATAAACATGATCTCGGTTTTTTGAGGCGGATCATTGCTCTCATTGATTTGCGCACTCAATTCGGCAAACATTTCTGGCGTCGTATATTCGCGTATACTTTCCGCATCTCGCGCGCCATTGGCTTCTTGCAAATGAATGAATGAAAGTTTGGCATTACGTAAGAAAGGCTCCACTTCGAAATCCGCAGGAATGCTGTTGATTGCACTTCCACTATCAGCAGATGCTGCCACAGTTTTACCACCTACGCTTGGAGGTGTCACTGAACTTGGCGTAAAAACACTGCCCGCGCGATCTGCACCCACCCCCGAAAACTGTACCGGGCGGGATGCCTGATCCGCTCTGGGTTTACGCAGCATACGAATAATAAAGAAGATCACCGCTGCCAGCACGATCAGCATCAGGATATCGGCCATATTGATGCCTTCAAAAGCACCTCCCATGAATAAGGCAGCTAATAAACCACCCGCTGCCAAACCAGCCAATGCCCCACCCCATTTGCTCGCCCCTCCGGCAGCAGCAGCACCGGATGCAGGCGCAGCTGCAGATTGAGATTGTGTCGGTTTTGGGGTAGCTTGCTGATTAATGGAATCACGCTGTTTCCCGATACTTTTACCTCCTCCCATTCGCCTGGCTTCTGCGTCAAACGGAAGTAAGGTAAAAGTAAACATGGCTAATGTCAGAAGTGTCAGTATTTTCTTCATAATTATCTCCAAATTACCGTTGAAATCATGAGTATAACACTAACGGCCAAATCTCGTAGCCACTTAGAATCCTCCGTAATGATCTTCAGTGTATTACTTTATTTTGCCAAAAGAACCCCACGCATCCTGTTCTATCGTCATTTTGAATCAAGTAAACTATAGAACTATAAGACCATTCTAAATGAAAGAGGGATCAATCACATGGCAACTACTTTAATAACCGGTACAAATCGCGGGATTGGGCTGGAGTTTGCGCGTCAGTACGCACAAGATGGCTGGCGCGTCATGGCTTGTTGCCGTCAGCCAGAGAAAGCCGATCTCCTCAATCGACTGGCAGATCAATACTCTGATCACATCAGTATTTTTGCGCTCGATGTAGCCGATCATCAGCAAATCGACCAATTATCACGGTCACTGGCAAGTGAAACCATCGATTTATTGATCAACAATGCCGGCATCTACCCGCCTTCCGATGATGGCGGATTCGGCAATATCGACTACGCTGCCTGGAACAAGACTTTCCAAATCAACACGATGGCCCCGCTCAAAATGGCAGAAGCGTTTATCACCCAACTCAGCGCGAGCAAACTGAAGATGATTGCCACCATCACCAGCAAAATGGGCAGTATCGACGATAATCAGCGTGGGGGAAGCTACCTCTACCGTTCGAGCAAAGCGGCCGTCAACATGGTTGGTAAAAGCCTGGCTATTGACTTGAAATCCCGTGGTATCGCTTCAGTCCTGCTACACCCTGGTTGGGTAAAAACTGATATGGGCGGGCGAGATGCCCTGATCACAACCGAACAAAGCGTCACTGGGATGCGGCGCGTATTAAATGGCATGACATTGGCGGATTCCGGAAAATTCTTTGCCTATGATGGGCAAGCAATTCCATGGTAGCGCACAGCTTATCAATGCTGCGAATTGCTCTTTATCCTCAAGGAAGTTCAGCCAGATCAAATGAGATGCTGTGAAAAAATCGTTGTGAGCGCTCCTAGCGCAAAGCGGACGGAGCGCAGAGACGAGACATATCCAATAGATAGACGAGGCACGAGCACCGCCCAACGCAGCGACTGGAATGCGCAATAGATTTATTCACAGCCTCTGAGACTCGATAGCCTGAATTACCTTACTGACAATAGCTTGCAATATCTTTTGCTGCTTGGTCCGCATAC
>CAYNXU010000061.1:0-7618 GCA_964401225.1 uncultured Nitrosomonas sp. | reverse complement strand
ACACTATCTATCAGGGAGATTAACGCGTGTTTTCAATTATTCAAGCTGCTGGCTGGCCAATATGGCCGATCATTTTTGCATCGATCGTGGCGGTTGCTATTATCGGTGAGCGTTTATGGAGTTTGCGTCTCAGCAAGGTTTCTCCACGAGATTTGCTGCCCAAGGTGCTCCATGAATATCGTAGAGCAGGGATCAGCGCCGATATGTTATCTCGCTTGCAGAATAATTCTCCGCTGGGGCGTATTTTAGCAGTAGGGATAAAGAATGTTGACAGTTCACGAGAAGTCATGAAGGAGTCCATCGAAGAAGCGGGACGTATGGAAGCACACGAGCTTGATCGTTATCTGACTACGTTAGGGACGATTGCCTCTTTGAGCCCGCTGATGGGATTGTTTGGAACATTGGTTGGTATGATAGAAATTTTTGGCTCTAATTCTCCTACAGGGAGCAATCCTGCACAACTTGCCCATGGCATATCCATAGCATTGTATAATGCTGCATTCGGTATACTGGTAGCGATTCCAAGCATGATTTTTTACCGACATTTTCGTGCCAAAGTAGATGCTTTGGTCATGGAGATGGAATTACAGGCTTTGAAATTAGTTGAAGTTGTCCACGGTGAACGGAAAATTTAGCTGTGTGTGTAAGTGGGCGCTTTTCTAGGTCAATTGAAAACTTGGTTATGGTCAGGTGTAAGTTCAACGATATGCCCAGGAATGTTTGAGTCGGCAAGCTAGACAAAGGTGCATGCATTTATTTCCTCACGTATTGTTGAATGTACAGCAAACCTTTATTGAGACTTCTTTTTTAATAATTCATAGAAATTACCCTTTCTTGGGTAGTGTTTGATTTAGAGGAATTGTTTTGGCAAGGCATGGTTGTTCGTTGGTTACCGGCGGAGGCGGTTTTATCGGGGCGCATCTAGTCCAGCAATTACTGGAGCTAGGTGAGAAAGTGAAGGTTTTAGAGCTTGCGGATGTCTCTTTGCCGAGCGATGTGGAAGTGATACGAGGATCTGTGAACGATGCGGATACCGTGCGACACGCATTAAAAGGGGTGCAGCGTTGCTATCATTTGGCGGCAAATCCAGATTTATGGGCGCAAGATAAGCGTATTTTTCGGCGTTTGAATTATGAGGGTACCTCTACTGTTCTGTCAGAGGCGGCACGAGCGGACCTGGAAGTGCTGGTTTATACCTCTACCGAGTCGATTCTGACTGGCAAGCGCCAAGGAGATGATCCCATTAATTCATCGGTTATACGAGAGCTGAAAGAGATGCCAGGGCCTTATTGCTGTTCGAAGTTTCTCGCGGAACAAGCGGCTTTCAAAGCTGCAAAGGCGGGGTTGCCAGTGGTAATTGTTTCACCGACATTACCTGTAGGCCCTGGCGATCGCAGAATTACACCTCCCACACGGATGATTCTGAATTTTCTGAATCAGAAAATGCCTGCTTATCTCAATTGTAAATTCAATATGGTGGATGTGCGGGATGTGGCCAATGGGCATATTCTGGCAGCTCAGCGTGGACGTCCGGGAGAGCGCTATATTTTGGGCAATGTGAATCTGACCTTGGGTGATTATTTGCTATTAATTGAAGAAATTACTGGGTTGGCAATGCCGAAATTGCGTATTCCGCACTGGTTAGCTTTAGCTGTGGGTGTGTGTTCTGAATTGACTGCGGATTTTATTACGCATAAGCCTCCCCAAGCGCCTTTGACAGGTGTCAGGCTTGCGGGTCGTTCCATGTTCTTTGAGAGTGACAAGGCTATTCAAGAGTTGGGTTTCAAGCAGAGTCCATTACGTCAGGCGCTGGTTGACCAAATCGACTGGCTGGTTAAAGAGGGGTATGTGACGCGTTCCCTGCCGCTTTACCAGAATATTTGATGCGCCATGATGATTTGAGTCTAAATTCAGTCTTTTCTGCAAAGTACTTTAAACCTCTATTATCTTGAACCTCAGCCCGCAACTGATTAGTTATGCTATGTTCACACATCTTGCCTCACTTATTTTTATGTTCTTCATCTTTGCGATAGCCTTGGCTATTGCGGCGGTTTGCTAGTGTACTCGTCATGTGGATGCGTGTTGCGGTGAGTACGCAAACTTATGGGTTATGTTTCTGGTACATCATTTTAGTAGGATAACAATCTGGTTCTGGATATGAGACAACGTCATTGGGTGATTTTAGGGTTATGTTTCCTGGCCATTCTCAGTACAGGCTGTGCTTCTACGGCAAAACATCAGTACGGTCTGGACGAGGGTGATCCCCATGAGTCCTTTAACCGGAAATCTTATTGGTTTACCGATGTAATTGATCGAAATATTTTAGAGCCAGTGGCGGATGTTTACATTGAGCATGTTCCGCAAGAGATTCAACGTCCTGTGAGCAATTTTTATCGAAACCTTGCTTATCCTAATGTAGCGCTGAATGCTTTTCTACAGGGGAAAATCCAGCAAGGATTTGAAGATACCTTGCGTTTTTTAATCAATTCAACCATAGGCATCTTTGGACTTGCCGATATGGCGGGCCACATGGGTTTTAAGGAAAATGATGAGGATTTTGGGCAGACATTAGGTGCTTGGGGCTTCAACAGTGGCTCTTATATCTTTATTCCTGTTTATGGGCCAAGTAATCGTCGTGATATAGCCGACTTGCCGGTCAGTTTTTTTGCCGATGCGTTGTTCTATGCAAGTTATGTGATCAGTGGACCCGCGCTGGTTCCCATTTTATTTTTAAGGGTGGTAGATAAGCGCGCACGGCTTTCTGGACCAATGAAAATTCGAGATCAATCGGCATTGGATCCCTATTTGTTTGTTCGTGAAGCCTATTTACAGCAACGAGAATTCTTGATTCATGATGGCAATCCTCCGGTCGATCACTATAATCATCTCCCTATAGATGAGATGGATGATGAAGAGGTAGTGGACGATGCGCAATAAATCATGGTAAATCAGAAATCTATTCTATGGATAAATTTATTGCGTATCGTGAGATCAATGTGGTTTTGTTACTGAGATGAATCAAAACTTTTTATTTAAGCCAAACAACAGGATTGAATTTCTTGTAAAATGTTTATATTACAATATGTTGAATAGAGGTTTTAATATTTATGTCTAGAATATCACAACAATTCTTTGACTTTATCAACATAAAAAAGACAGCTTTCATAGGACAATGGTTGAAATCAGGTGATGCTGACGTAGACGAAGTAGATGAATCGAAGCTGAGTCATGCAATCTCTGACGCACGCAATGCATTGCTTGCCTTGCAAAAGGAAGATGGTCACTGGTGCTTTCCTCTGGAAGCGGATTGTACGATTCCCGCCGAATATATCCTGATGATGCACTTTATGGATGAAGTGGACATTGTCTTGGAAAACAAATTGGCTCGCTTTATCCGTGAACAGCAAGATATGGCGCATGGTGGCTGGCCACTTTATTATGGTGGTGCATTTGATCAGAGCTGTAGCGTCAAGGCTTATTATGCACTGAAGCTTGTCGGAGATTCACCTGATGCAACGCATATGGTACGTGCTCGTTCTGCTATTCTGGAGCATGGCGGTGCTGCGCGTGCCAATGTATTTACCCGCTTACTGCTTGCTATGTATGGTCAGATACCTTGGCGGGGTGTCCCATTTGTTCCTGCGGAGGTTATTTTGCTCCCACGCTGGTTTCCCTTTCACCTCAGGAAAATAGCGTATTGGTCGCGTACTGTGATGATTCCATTATCTATCCTGTGCTCATTAAAAGCGAAGGCTGCTAATCCAAGGGATATTCATGTCCGTGAATTATTCACGGTGCCGCCAGAAGAGGAGCGCGATTATTTTCCGGTTCGTACGCCACTTAATCGGGCGCTTTTGTATTTGGAACGTTTTGGCTCGTGGCTGGAACCATTGATTCCATCTTTTGTACGGAAGAAAGCACTACGCCGCGCAGAGCAATGGGTCATCGAACGGCTCAATGGCGAATATGGTCTAGGGGCAATTTTTCCCGCAATGGTCAATGCATATGAAGCACTGGCATTACTTGGTTATGCTGCTGATCATCCCTATCGAGAACAATGTCGCAAAGCACTCCAGGGATTATTGGTTGATGAGGGTGATCGCGCGTGGTGTCAGCCCTGTACATCGCCAGTTTGGGATACTGTGCTGACTTGTCTAGCTTTGCAGGAAGATCGTGCGGCAGATCAGCGACCCATTCGTAAGGCACTTGACTGGCTTGTACCACATCAAATACTGGATGCACCCGGAGATTGGCAAATGCGCCGACCGGATTTACCAGGCGGTGGCTGGGCTTTTCAGTATGCTAACCCGCATTATCCGGATCTGGATGACACGGCGGCGGCGGCTTGGGCGCTGCAACAAGCGGATCCAGTCGTCTATCAGGAAAGTTTGGCGCGTGCGGCAAACTGGCTTGCGGGGATGCAATCGAGCAATGGCGGATTTGCCGCTTTCGATATCGATAACACGCATTATTACTTAAATGAAATTCCTTTTGCCGATCATGGCGCGTTGCTTGACCCACCATCCAGTGACGTGACGGCGCGCTGTACGGGTTTTCTGGCCCTGTATGGCGATCACCGGCATAAGGAAGTGGTAGAGCGCGGACTGGCCTATTTATTTAATGAGCAGGAAACCAGTGGTGCATGGTTCGGCCGATGGGGAAGCAATTACATTTATGGAACCTGGTCTGTATTGGAGGCCATGCGATTGATAAATGTCGATAAGAATCATCTGGCGATACGCCGTGCCGTCCATTGGTTGAAATCCGTTCAACGTGCTGATGGCGGATGGGGTGAAACCAATGATTCTTATTTGGATCCACAGCAGGCCGGTAAATTCGAAGAAAGCACTTCATTCCAGACGGCTTGGGCATTACTCGGGCTGATGGCTGCCGGGGAAGCGCATAGTCCTGTCGTGGAGAGAGGTATTAATTATCTGGTGAAATCACAGTGTGCTGATGGATTATGGTATGAACGCTGGTTTACAGCGCCAGGTTTTCCTAAAGTGTTCTATTTAAAATATCACGGTTATTCAAAATATTTCCCATTGTGGGCGTTGATAAGATACCGTGCGCTGACCGGGAGGAATGCTGCGTGAGCTTCGTTGGCATTGTCACGGCAATGCGTGCGGAAGCAAAATGTATTACCCCGCGCCGATTGCCTTTCAACGAAATGGTGCGCCTCAGGGAAGGTACGGCAATCTGGGTCTGTGGAATGGGAAGCGCGGCTGCGCGGCTAGCGGCTGTGGGGTTACGTGATCAGGGGGTATCGGCGCTCATGAGTTTTGGTGTGGCTGGCGCATTGGATGAAAGGCTGCGTCCGGGGGATCTCGTTCTTCCCGAGCGTATTCATACAGAATATGTTCATCCTGTTTCCATCGAATGGCGGGAACGTATCCTGCAGCATTTGCCTAAGCACGTAAAGGTTGCTGGGGGTACCTTGGCTACCAGCTATCAAGTGCTGACTTCAGAAGTCGAAAAACGGGAATTTTCCGCAAAGCATGGCGCATGCGCGGTCGATATGGAAAGCGGGGCGATCGCTGAGATCGCTGCTAATGCAGGTATTCCCTTTGTGGCGGTGCGTGCGATTACCGATCCTATCGAGTTCTCACCGCCACCGACCTTGTTGGGCGCAGTTTATCCTGATGGCAGTGTCAATACACTCCATTTGTTGACGCTGATTCTGCGCCGATCCGTTAATGTGAGCACCTTGTTGCAGTTAGCGCCAAGTATGCGTGCAGCCTGTACCACGCTGCTATCCGTGGTTAAACATGCGGATATCGAACTAGGTGGCGCATTCTCACCTCAATATTAAGCTCCTTTACAATAGTCTGCTTTTATCGCCACGAATAAATCCCATCAGCGGTGGATCAATCTGTTTGCCAAAAGCGATTGCCTTGAATAATTCTCCCATTTCAGCCGGACTGACCAATCTTTGCAATTGGTTGGCCAATGGCAAGTATTGATGGGGGTTGTCCGCAGGGGTTCGGGATAAAATATCGGTAATACCGCAGTTGATCAGAAAGTGTGCTTGATTAGTGTAACCGAGTAATTGCAGACCCGCATCCAGCGCAACCTGAGTGATTGCGCTAAAGTCAACGTGACTGGTGATATCTTGTAAACCAGGTAAATAAAAGGGATCATCATGAACATGGTGACGGTAATGACACATCAATGTGCCTTGATGACGTTGCGGATGGTAATACTCACCTTTGCCAAAACCATAATCAATCAGAAGTATCACGCCGCGTTGTAGTATCTGCGCCAGACTATGTGTAAAGCGGCGATTGGCTAAGCTTATCTCGCTAACATAGTGGAAGGAAGCATGGTCCACTGCCTCTTTGGAAGGTGGCAATTCGCGTGCAATGTCAAATAACGCCCCAGTAACCAATGGGCGCTCCTGCCACTCAAAAGCAGGATGATTCCAGATAACGCCGCGCTCATAGAGTCGGTGATCTCGCCATACCACGAGATGGACGGGCATGGCATCAAGTACTTCATTAGCGAGGATGAGACCACAAAATTCTTTCGGTAGACTAGTTAGCCAATGTACGGATGAAACAAGATGTGGGGCATATTTCACGAATAACGCTTGTTGCCGCTGCTGTAAATCTGCACTGACTTCCAAGATAAAATAGTGCTTGGGTAAGCAGCCCAGTTGTTCCAACTCAACCAGCAAATCAAGCGCTAGTTTGCCGGAGCCTGCCCCAAACTCTAGAATATCACTCCCGCTCATTGATTCGAATACTTGGGCGATTTGCTGCGCAATGGCTTTGCCAAATAAAGGAGAGATTTCTGGTGCTGTGACGAAATCGCCAGCCTGGCCGAATTTGGCCGCCCCAGCGGTGTAGTAACCCATGCCAGGTGTATAGAGTGCAGCTTCCATAAAATCGGCAAACGAGATCCAGCCCCCTGCGGCTTTTATTCTGGCTTGAATAGCGTTTTGTAACGCAAAGCTATGTTGCAGCGCGGCCTCGCTGGGGGGGGGTAAAGTAGTGGTAGGCATCTGCAATGAAGCGGTTTATAGTAGATTGTGAAAAAAGTGTAAGCAATTAGTGTAGCGTATGTATTAGGGAAAAAAACGAATGACTGTGAAAAATAAAGTTATTCTGGTCACGGGCGGAGCCAGGCGCGTGGGCGCGGCCATTTGTTGCAAGCTACATGCACAGGGTGCAAATCTAATGGTGCATTACCGCTCGTCACAGAATGACGCACAAATGCTACGGCAAGCCCTTGAGCAAGACAGACCAGACTCTGTTGAGCTGATTCAAGCAGATCTGCTAAATATAGATCAGTTACCTGATTTGATCGAGGAAACCATCCGGCGATTTGGTAAGCTGGATGGGCTCGTGAACAATGCTTCTAGTTTCTTTCCGACGCCGATCGGCCAGCTGAGTGAAGAAGCCTGGGTGGATTTGATCGGCAGTAATCTGAAAGCGCCGTTGTTTTTATCTCAGGCGGCGGTGCCTTATCTGGAAAAACGGCATGGTTGCATCGTCAATATTGTGGATGTTCATGTGGAACAGCCCCTGAAAAACTATGTGATTTATAACGCAGCCAAAGGCGGGTTGGCTGCACTTACCCGTTCCCTTGCACTAGAGCTTGCGCCGCTCATTCGCGT
>CAYNXU010000060.1:0-7790 GCA_964401225.1 uncultured Nitrosomonas sp. | reverse complement strand
ATTCAAAATGAATCTGCATTGATCTCGATTGGTAGGTGTCATTTTTCATCTCAAATCTCTTGTTTCTTATATATATAAAAATATCAACAAATAATTATGACGAATTCAGCATCAATGCTTGGCAAATCATCGATAGAAGCTGTTTTTCCTGATCTTAAATTTGGAATAGCTTTTGCTGATTTGTACTGCCGTGATGGTTTGGTAAAGTTGGATCAAGCATTCCTTGATTTTCTGCAAGCGGGGGACGCTGAATTGCGTGTCCGCTTGGATCATGCGCGCATACATCCTGATGGATTGACACCGAAAGATGAATCTGCTTTTCTGATCGAGCTGGCTCCATGGATGGAAGATTTTATCGCACAGTTATTTGGAATTGAAAAGGAAGTGCATGCACTTGCGGCACGTCATCATGAGCTTGCGCCACTTTATTTTTGCAAACGGCAATTTGTGCAGCGTCGCGCAAAAACCAAGGTAAGTGATGAAGTATTACAAACAATAGATGGCATTGCGTTAGAGAAAAAATTAGAAACCGAATTTGGCGAGCCTTTTTCAGAGTTAGTATTTGCAACGCATGTTGCACGATGGTTAGATGATGAGACGAGCAATGCAGCCCGTTTGAATGATGCCCTGCACTATGCGGCATGGGCATTACGCACAACAAAAGGGCAAGAACATACTCAGCAAGGTGTACTTTTCAAGTCTCCAGCAAAACTTGATTATTTACATTTGTTGTCGTTATCAACGGATGATCATGCAGGTTATACCGTCCATCATCTCGAGCATTTGCGTCATCGGGAAGGTTTCTCGTTGACGGATCAAGGAACAGACTTGGTGGGTGCGCTGGATGAAACCAATTATTGCATCTGGTGCCATGAACAAGGTAAGGATTCCTGCTCAAAAGGGTATATCGTCAAATCTAAAAATTCAGATGAACCACCAACTTTCAAGAAAAGTGAGTTAGGCGCATTGCTTGCCGGTTGCCCTCTTGAGGAGCGAATTTCTGAATTTCATAAGCTCAAATCGCAGGGTGTAGCGATTGGCAGTTTAGCCATGATTGTGCTGGATAATCCCATGTGTGCGGGAACTGGACATCGTATTTGTAACGACTGTATGAAATCCTGCATCTATCAGAAGCAGGATCCCGTTGATATTCCACAAGCAGAGACCCGCACACTCAAGGATGTACTGGAATTACCCTGGGGATTTGAGATATACAGTTTACTTACGCGCTGGAATCCACTCGATTTGTGCAGGCCTTTGCCGAGACCGCCGACAGGAAAGAAAGTGCTAGTGGTGGGCATGGGGCCCGCTGGCTATACGCTGGCACACCATTTAATGAACGATGGTCATACTGTGGTAGGGATGGATGGCCTCAAGATTGAGCCATTGCCCGCAGAAATATGTGGAGTTGATTTGCGTGGAGAGCGCGTTCCCTTTAGCGCGATTAGAGATACGAGCATGTTGCGTGTTGATCTGAATGAGCGCATACCGGGTGGCTTTGGCGGGGTAGCGGAATATGGCATAACCGTGCGCTGGGACAAGAATTTTCTTCAATTAATTCGTCTTCTGCTGGAGCGGCGGCCTGAGTTCGCACTTTATGGCGGAGTACGCTTCGGCGGTACTTTGACGGTGGATGATGCGCTGGCTTTGGGTTTTGATCATATTGCCTTGGCTGCAGGCGCGGGTCGTCCTACGGTGCTTGATTTGCCGAATGGATTGGCTAGAGGTGTGCGTGCTGCCTCTGATTTTTTGATGGCGCTCCAGTTGTCTGGGGCAGCCCAGGCTGATTCTATCGCTAATATGCAGTTGCGCCTCCCCGTGGTTGTGATTGGTGGTGGACTAACAGCGATCGATACAGCCACTGAAGCTTTGGCTTATTATCCGGTTCAAGTTGAGAAATTCTTGCGGCGTTATGAGGTGCTTGTTTCAGAACAGAGTGAGGAGGCAGTTCGTAACAATTGGGACGATGAAGAGCGTGAAATTGCAGAAGAATTTCTGGCACATGCACGAGCACTTCGTATTGAGCGTACTCAAGCGACCCGGGAAGGACGTGCCCCAGACATTTTGAAGCTATTGCAATCATGGGGTGGGGCTACGATTGCGTATCGTAAACGGCTGATTGATAGCCCTTCTTATACGCTCAATCATGAAGAAGTAGAAAAAGCCCTGGAAGAGGGTATCTGGTTTGCAGAGGGACTTACGCCGTTACGAGTTGATGTTGATCAATGGGAGCATGCGCAATCGATCAGGTTCTCTGTTCAGGCAATGGATGAGACTGGGCGATGGCAGAAAATCAGAGAAGTTGATTTGCCAGCTCGCGCAATTCTGGTAGCTGCAGGTACGCAGCCGAATACCGTTCTTGCCAGAGAAGATGAGAAATACTTTAAACTGGATGGTCGTTACTTTGCTGCTTGTGATGATCTGGGGAATCCGGTTAGCTTGACGAAAGGTAATCCTAAACCAGAAACTGCAGCCGTTTTGTTGAGTCGCTGTGATGATGGACGTTTTATCAGTTTCTTTGGTGATTTGCATCCGTCTTATTCGGGAAATGTGGTCAAAGCGATGGCGAGTGCTAAGCAAGGATATCCGGTGGTTAGCCGGGTGTTAGAACGCATTACACCGGCATCGACTCAATTGAATACCCAGTTTTTTGCTGAAATGAATCATCAGTTGAGACCGACTGTTCATAAGGTAGAGAGATTGACGCCTAATATCATCGAAGTGGTTGTGCGTGCGCCCATGGCGGCGAAACATTTTCAGCCAGGACAGTTTTACCGCTTTCAGAATTTTGCGGTGCTGTCATCCAGCGTAGGGAATACCCGGCTAGCGATGGAGGGTATTGCATTGACAGGGGCATCCGTCGATATTCCGAGTGGGCACGTTTCGTTGATTGCGCTGGAAATGGGTGGTTCGGCAAATTTATGCACATTACTCAAGCCTGGTGAACCTGTTGTATTGATGGGGCCTACTGGCACTCCTACCGAGATTTTGCGTGATGAAACGATTGTCCTGGTGGGTGGCGGACTCGGAAATGCAGTGTTGTTTTCTATTGGTGCTGCTGCTCGTGCAGCAGGGTGCCGGGTTCTATATTTTGCGGGCTATAAAAAGCTTGTTGATCGCTATAAAGTGGCTGAAATTGAAGCGGCTGCAGATACAGTCGTATGGTGCTGTGATGAAGCGCCCGGGTTTGAACCAACTAGGGCGGGTGACCTGAGTTTTGTGGGTAATATTGTGCAGGCGATGGTGACCTATGGCAGCGGAGTATTGGGTGCTCAATCCATTCCCTTGGCTGAGGCTGATCGCATCATTGCGATTGGTTCTGATAGGATGATGGCTGCCGTCGGTTTTGCGCGCCATCATCAATTGAAGCCTTATTTGAAAGAGAATCACTTTGCCATAGGTTCGATTAACTCACCTATGCAATGCATGATGAAGGAAATTTGCGCTCAGTGCTTGCAACCGCACAAAGATCCTGAAACGGGTGAGATAACTTATATCTTTTCGTGTTTCAATCAGGATCAACCATTGGATTGGGTCGATTTTGGTAGTCTGTCATCACGTTTGCGGCAAAATAGTGCCCAGGAGAAATTGACCAGTCAATGGTTAAGTCGTTGTTTAAAAAATTTAAATTAAATAAAACAAGCGGTATTCCTCTTGGGGTAGTTGTTAATTTTCGGCTATAGCCAGAGGGGAATGTAGCTGTAGAGAAAACCGCATGTAAACTTCAACAGCTCATGGGTGAGATTGCCATAGTCTCAATCAAGCTCATGCATCTGCCTGAATTCATTTATAATCATGCATTCGAAGTAAATTATGCAAAGCATTAAGTATTTTCAAGTTTGAATAGAGGATAAGGGAGATAATCGATGCACATAGGCATACCTGCAGAAATTCATGCGGGAGAAACACGTGTAGCAGCTACGCCGGAAACGGTAAAAAAATATACTGCCAAGGGTTTTCATACTGTTCTGGTCCAGTCTGGTGCAGGTGCTGGTGCGAGTATTCCTGATGCTGCATACCAAGAAGCGGGTGCAGTTATCGTTAACGATGCTTCGCAATTATATGGTCAGTCACAGATTGTACTTAAAGTACGCGGGCCAGGCGCGGATGAGCTAGCTTTAATACGTAAGGATGCGGTTTTGATTGGCTTGCTGTCACCTCATCAAGCAGAAGGAATCGAGGCATTGGTAAGACATGGTCTGACTGCATTTGCCATGGAGAAGCTGCCGCGTATTTCTCGAGCGCAAAGCATGGATGTGCTGTCTTCTCAGGCAAATATAGGGGGATATAAAGCAGTTATTATGGCTGCCAATGTTTACCAACGATTCTTTCCCATGTTGATGACAGCTGCAGGTACGGTTAAAGCTGCAAGGGTGTTAGTGCTGGGAGCCGGGGTGGCAGGTTTACAGGCGATTGCAACAGCCAAAAGGCTGGGTGCAGTGATCGAAGCTTTTGATGTGCGCCCCGCAGTCAAAGAGCAGGTTGAAAGCCTCGGCGCAAAATTTGTAGAGGTACCACTAACTGAGGAAGAAAAAGCAAAAGCTGAAACGGCGGGAGGTTATGCTGCTGAAATGTCGGATGATTATAAACGTCGGCAGGGTGAATTGATTCACGAAAGGGCTGCCGCAGCGGATATTATCATTACGACTGCGCTGATACCTGGTCGTCCAGCGCCCGTTTTGATCAAGGAAGAAACCGTTCGAGCCATGAAGCCAGGTTCAGTAATCGTAGATATGGCGGTAGAGGCAGGTGGCAACTGTCCTTTGTCTGAATTGAATAAAACCGTGGTCAAACACGGGGTTCATCTTATTGGGATTGCTAATCTTCCAGGTCTGGTGGCAGCGGATGCAAGTGCGCTTTATGCGCGTAATCTTATGAATTTCCTTAATTTGATGCTTGATGCCAATAGTGGGGAGCTCAAAATAAACCAGGAAGATGAGATTATTGTCGGAACAATGGTTTGTTCTGGCGGGGAAGTGTGATCAAAATAGCATAAGACAAAGCGTGGTGTTTTGTCGGAATGTGCACTTCAATATCTATAAAAGTTTACGAATTTAAGAGGAACAAACATGATTGGTGAAATTGACCCAACGATAATTCATCTTACAGTATTCGTGTTGGCAGTTTTTGTTGGCTATCACGTTGTGTGGAATGTGACCCCCGCTTTGCATACGCCATTAATGTCGGTAACGAATGCTATCTCCAGTATCATTTTAGTTGGCGCGATGTTGGCTGCAGGACCTGTTGAAACGGATTGGGGTGTTTGGCTAGGGGCAGTAGCAGTAGTTCTTGCTTCTATCAACGTATTCGGTGGATTTCTCGTCACACAGCGTATGCTGGAAATGTTTAGAAAAAAAGATAAAAAAGGAAGCGCCTAAATGTCTGCTGATTTGATTGCCCTCGCTTATCTGGTTGCAGCGGTTTTCTTCATTCTGGCACTGAAAGGACTGAGTTCACCCCTTTCCGCGCGGCGTGGAAATGTGTTTGGTATGGTTGGTATGGCGATTGCTGTTGGTACCACGCTGACTATTACCGAGAATTGGACATTGATACTGGGTTGTATTGCAATTGGTGGGATAATAGGTTCCCTCGTGGCACAGAGAGTCCAAATGACAGCCATGCCAGAACTGGTTGCTTTCATGCACTCCTTGGTTGGTTTAGCTGCGGTGTTTATAGCAATTGCAGCTGTCAATAATCCTGTCTCATTTGGTTTGCCTGAAATGCTGCCTGCTGGTAGCAAGCTGGAATTGTTTCTGGGAACGTTTATTGGTGCCATGACCTGGTCGGGTTCAGTTATTGCGTTCCTCAAGTTATCTGGCCGAATGAGTGGTGCACCCGTGGTGTTCTCTGGGCAGCACATGGTCAATTTGATGCTTGCGATTGTCATGATAGGTTTTGGTCTATGGTTCTTCTTTAGCGATACGACCAACTGGACTGCATTTATTGCCATGACAGCCATTGCTTTCTTGCTTGGCTTTCTCATCATTATACCGATTGGTGGTGCGGATATGCCGGTCGTAATTTCCATGCTGAATTCCTATTCTGGCTGGGCGGCAGCTGGCATTGGTTTTTCGCTTGGTAACCCGATGCTAATAATTGCTGGTTCCTTAGTGGGTAGCTCTGGCGCTATTCTGTCATACATCATGTGTAAAGCCATGAACCGTCCTTTTCTTTCAGTCATACTCGGTGGGTTTGGTAGTGACGGAGGTAGTCAAGGTGTAGGGGATGGAACACAGAAAACCTATCGTAGCGGCAGTGCAGATGATGCAGCCTTCTTAATGGGAAACGCAGACAGTGTTATTATCGTACCCGGATATGGTCTGGCCGTTGCACGTGCGCAACATGCAGTCAATGAGCTTGCGGAAGAGTTACATAAAAAAGGTGTGAATGTCCGTTTTGCCATTCATCCCGTTGCTGGTCGTATGCCTGGGCACATGAACGTGCTACTTGCTGAGGCTGAAATACCGTATGAGCAGGTTCTAGAGATGGAAGAAATCAATAGCGATTTTTCTAATACAGACGTGGTATTGGTGCTAGGTGCAAACGACGTAGTCAATCCAGCTGCTAATGTGCCAGGTAGCCCTATTTATGGGATGCCTATTCTCGATGCGCACAAGGCACGTACAGTGATAGTTGTCAAACGCAGCATGGCTGCAGGCTATGCGGGTCTTGACAATGATTTGTTCTATATGGACAAAACAATGATGGTATTTGGTGATGCTAAGAAAGTGGTCGAGGATATGGTCAAGGCGGTGTAAGACACGAGGGAGGTACTTTTAGCTTTTTAGCCACTTTCATGGTGTATTTTAAGCTGTATGCATCATCTTAAAGAGATTATAGAGGGATACTCAGAATTTTCTCGTTCGTCTGTGTAGGTAAGTGCTTCGGTATAAATCCTACGCTGTGACAGGAATAAAGTTGGAATCTACGTTGCAGGGCGCGGCCAGAGGGTCTCGTCTTGCTGCTTCCTGGTTTAACGCATGCGCTACCCCATCTAACGAATGGCGTTAGCGTTATTTGGAACGACGCCTCTGTTGGTAACTGTCCAACCATTCACGAGCTTCTTTTTGAGCATGAGCGAGCTGCTTTGTGCTTAGGGATCGCATTACTTTATCCCGGGCAACAGCAGCTTGTTCAATGCCAGCCGCGGCAGCTAAATTAAGCCACTTATAGCTTTTTTCATTATCAAGATCGACACCTAATCCATGGTGATAGAGCAAACCAAGCTCATACTGTGCGGGTGCGTGATTTTGCTCTGCTGCGGACTTAAACCACTTGGCAGCTTCTTCGAAATCTTGCAAAGTGCCTTTCCCTGTCCGGTAAAGTGCACCAAGCTGGTATTGTGCATCAGCACTCCCTTTGACCGCTTTCTCAAGGTAAAGATGTACAGTATAGAGCCGTTGATCATTTTTATCTGACGTGGCTAAGTGCAGGCTTTGTTCTGAACTAGGAATTGCTGGTTTTTGTGCATTTGTTTCTGAGATAACGCCATTTAAAACATCCAGACCAGATGTGGAATGGAGATAAATTTCCCCGGCTGCTAGTGGCAGTGTTGTCTCATGATATTCGCTTCTTGCTGTGATCTCATAAGATGGAATAATGATCCAAGCTAAAGTAAGCAATAGTAAACCACCACAAAAGAGCAAGGTTGCAACAAGATAGGTATCGTGATTATGTTTCCAAAAACGTGCTTTACAGTCACGACAGCGTAATGGCACCAAGTACCAATTCAAGGCTGTACGTTCGCCTGGTCTGAGACGAGATCTATGAATACGATCACTGCCGCATTC
>CAYNXU010000059.1:4945-8090 GCA_964401225.1 uncultured Nitrosomonas sp. | reverse complement strand
CTGCCGGAAACTAAAAACTGCGCCAGATTTACGCGGATTTATGCAGCCGCCAACAAGAGACGCTCTTTATTTTCTATCTCGATTTTCTGATTCAAGAATGTGGCATCACGTGTATCAGGATCATGGTATTGACTCATGCGTTAAGAAAGCACTTTCGACCAGGAATCGCTGTTAATAAATTTATTATCTAGTGCTAAGCAGACTCTATCTCTTCCCGCATTTTTAGCGGCGTAAAGGGCTTTATCCGCAGCATTGACCAGTTGATCATCACTTTCCATGTTCGCTTCTTTTAGGGCGATACCAATGCTGATAGAAATCTCTATATGCATTCCATGAATATTAATTTTTTGCACTCGTATATACTGACGTAGTCTTTCTGCAAAGAGAAAAACGGATTCTGCATTTCCACATCCATTCTGGCAAACCATCAGGAACTCTTCTCCTCCCATACGGCAAAAAGTATCGC
Organism: uncultured Nitrosomonas sp.; assembly: GCA_964401225.1. GTDB lineage: Bacteria > Pseudomonadota > Gammaproteobacteria > Burkholderiales > Nitrosomonadaceae > Nitrosomonas. Next base: position 7,624 of record CAYNXU010000059.1, on the reverse strand, counting down.
CTTTACGGGTGCTTCGCTTGATAGAGGTGGCAACTTCTATGAGTGCTTTGTCGCCGATGGCATGACCATAGGTATCATTGATTTTCTTGAAATGATCAATGTCGATGAGCATGACTGCAATGGTCTGTCCAGTTCGGTTGGCAGTATTCCATGCCCCTGCCAATGCTTCCATGCCGGCACGACGATTTGGTATTCCAGTGAGCATATCCGTGAGCGCAGCGTGTTTTAGCTTTTGGTTGGTTATAGCTAACTCAGCAGCAAAACGCTTAAGGTGCGCCCGGTCACGTTCCCAAGATTCATGCAATTTTTTGTAATGCCAGGCAGCGCGCAATCTGGCACGAAAAGCACGAATATTGATGGGTTTTGTTACATAGTCATTCACGCCTGCCTCAAACGCTTCTACAATTTCTTTGTCATCTTCGAAACTCGTTAGCATAATGATATAGATATTTTGACCCCAATCTGCAGCTCGTATGGCTCGGGTTAATTCAAGTCCATCCATAACGGGCATAATCCAATCTGTAACGATAATATGGGGTAGGATCTTCATTGCCAGGGACAAAGCTTGTTTGCCATCACTGGCTGAAAATACGGTGTGACCAAGAATATTGGACAGTACGCCTTCAGCAAGAATACGACTGGGGAGATCATCTTCCACTAGAAGGACTCGTAAAGCAGAAGCATCTGTTGCATTATCCGGGTATTGTGCCGGCGCACTAACCATTTTATGGAAAGGAGGAAGCGCTGGGACTGATATCCGGAGCATTTTCCCCCATGATTGCCATTCCTGAACAACTTGATCTATAAAGCTACCAAATAATTCTGTATCCAGTCCGATTTTTCCACCGAGGAGCATAAGTTCAGAGATGCGTATCGTACGCTCTGTTTCTGAAGCTAGCCCTAGATCAGCGATTTGTTTGGCTAAATGAATCAAACGCACAAGTTGAAATGGATGAGACTCCTCAGAAAAGCCAGACTCTATGGGGTTTTCATGATAATAGATGGATTCCACTAAAATCATGGGCACACCAAAATTAATCAACATCGTTGCAGTTAATTCGTTGTGATCGGTTTGTAAATGTTGCTGCTCATATACCGTCAATGAAATACTGGGATCCTTTTTTTGCTTTTCGATTAGCTCAGTGTATTTGTTTGGATAAAGTGTGGCCAGCGCTAGACATCCTATACGTACTATCAAGCCATAAGCAAACAATTCATCGGGTGCATAAACCCGGGTCATTTTACCCAACGCTTGCATAGCAAGTGCCATCAGTAGCGAATGTGACCAGAAGGCTTGGTAGTCAAATCCTTTACAGGAACCGCTCTGATATTGATCTAGCATTGAGATTCCTATGGCTAGCTGTTTGATTGCAGGTAAACCAACACGAAAAATGGCTTCCGATAACGAAGCAATATCGTATGTAGTCTGATGCGTGGTATTTACCCACTTAATCAAACAGTGAGGGAGTATCGAATCGGTGCGGATCAGTCTTGCAATTTCATTGAGTGTAACTTCTTTCTGGTGACTAGTTCTTAACAGGGCCAACGCGGTTCCTTGGGGACTGGGGAGAGGCTCATTAGTTTCTAGTTGAGTGATATCCGTTACTTTCATGGCATCATTCCTGAGGATTGTTTCTATATACCGTTGTTTTACAAAGAAAGCTGAATGCTTCTATTATCGGTGAGTTTGCAAAAGTAGAGCCTACGCAAAGGACCAGAGTTTAACTATCCTGAAATCTTCATTAGGTGAAGTCTTCTGATTTCTTCTACGGTTATAGCGAAGATGCCATTCCTGGATAAAGAACGATTGCTCGGATGATAGTAGGTTCATTGTGGTTATCGAGTAAACTATTGATTCAATGATAGGTAGTTTTAATATTAGGGATAGTAAGGCATATTAAGAAATTCATAGCAAAATAGTCTGTGCCAAAATTATCCTATATTCTAATTATGCGATCTGGGCTTAATCGAGTTGCAATGCGTCAAGGATGCAAGGAAGATATTGATACCCGGTTGATTTGACGAATCATTCCTATTTCAATTGATGTGATGCTGATTGCATGTATGATCTGGCAGTCAGAATGCTATCAATTGCGCCTAATCCTTAGAGGATCTGGCTATCACGGTTTATTCAGTATTTCCCGGATCTCAGGTATGACCTGCTGATAAAGTTGCTGCAGTTTCTCCTGAAGCATTCTGGCGGAATTCATTTCTCCTGACCGCCCAAATATCTCGAGTTGCCTGAAAATTCCGGATAAACCGTCTGCGCCGATGTTAGCTGAGCTAGACTTTAGCGTATGCGCTGTACGCCGTAGGTTTTCAGCGTCACCATTCAAAATCGCCTGCGTAAGCTGGTTCATATTGTCCTCAGCAGAATCAAGAAAAGCATGCAGAATTCTCCGCATCAGTTCATTTCCACCTGTGGTGTCGAGGCTGCGAATTTGATCAAGCTGTTTGAGATTAAGTAATGGTTTATTACTTGCTTCGAAAGATGCTTCTCTGGTTGAGGGTACGATCACAGTTGATGGCTCGGCTTTTTCTTTGGGTAGCCAGCAAAGTATGATTTTTCGCAGCTGATCGAAAGAATAGGGTTTGGAAAGAAAATCATCCATGCCGGCATGCAAGCAATCGGAACGATCGAATTCTGTGGCATTGGCTGTGAGCGCAACAATGGGTACT
>CAYNXU010000059.1:0-4845 GCA_964401225.1 uncultured Nitrosomonas sp. | reverse complement strand
GCAATCGGAACGATCGAATTCTGTGGCATTGGCTGTGAGCGCAACAATGGGTACTCGCTGACTATTATTTTGTTGTGCGCGTATTTGCGAGGTTGCTTCATAGCCATCCATAACAGGCATTTGACAGTCCATGAGGATTAGGTCGTAGTTATTCTTGAGCGCAAGCGCTACGGCATCCTGCCCGTTATTCGCAATGTGGACTGTTAGGTCCAGCTTCGACAGCATGGCTTTGGCGACTTCTTGATTAACCAGATTATCTTCCGCTAAAAGTACCTTACCTTCCATGCAGGGTGAGAGGGAAGAGGCTGGTTCTGGTATCGGTACATCAGTAGACTGTTTTAGGTTACGCTCCATGACCTCGCAGATAACGCTGAATAGTTCCATTTGACGTATGGGTTTATTGACACAGCGTAGAATACCGATATTTTCTAGTGCGAGTCGATTGGCATTCTTGTGGGTCGAGGTCAACATCATTAATCTCGTTTTTGCTAAATGAGCATTTTCTTTAATCTTATGAGCAAGTTGTAGTCCATTTGTTTTGGGCATATGCATGTCCAGGATAGCTAGGTGGAACGGCTCATGATCTTCCCATGCCTGATGCATCAACTGGAGAGCTTGTTCTGCATTCTCGACGCACGTCACTTTCATACGCCAATTTTGCAACTGTAATTTGAGAATCTCCCGGTTGGTTTGGTTGTCGTCGACGACTAATACTTTGATATTTCTCAAAGCCGCGATACTGAAGGAAACGCATTGTTCCGTTTGAGCCTTTTCTAGGCACAGTTCTACCCAGAACTTTGAACCGTGGCCCGGTATGCTTTCAACACGGATACGTCCTTCCATCAATTCCAGTATACGTTTGCATATGGTTAAGCCCAGGCCAGTGCCTCCAAATTGCCGCGTTGTTGATCCATCAGCTTGTGAAAAATGTTGAAATATTTTGTCATGTAATTCTTGTGCAATACCAATACCGGTATCTTCAACACAAATGGTGATATTGATGCGTTGATCAGTTTGCTCGTGGATGGTTGTGCGGACAATAATTTCTCCGCGGGAAGTAAACTTAATTGCATTGTTGAGTAAATTAGCGATGACCTGGCGTAACCGGAAGGGATCGCCTCTTACAGTCAACGGTACATTGGGGGGGGTAAACTGTGCAGCGAGTTCTAGCCCTTTTTGATCTGCGGATTGTATGAACATCGCTAGCGTGTCTTCAATCATTTTGACGAGATCGAAATCGATGGTTTCTAATTCCATATGACCTGATTCTATTTTTGAGAAATCAAGAATGTCATTAATAATGGTTAGGAGATGTTGGCCGGACTGTTGAACTGTTTCTGCAAAGTGACGTTGGTTTTCGTTTAATGGGCTATGTAGAAGCAACTCAGTCATGCCGAGAATACCATTCATGGGTGTGCGGATTTCGTGACTCATGGTAGCGAGAAATTCGCTTTTGGTTTTACTGGCAGCTTCCGCAGCTTCCTTAGCGTGCATAAGCTCCTTAGTGCGATTTGCAACCTCATCTTCGAGATGATCCAGATGATTGGCGAGCTTTGCATCACGCTCTTGAATAATTTTCAACATCGTGTTGAATCCATTCGCAAGCGTATTTAATTCCACGATATTACTCGATTCTGCTCGGGCGCTGTAATCCGCTTGGTTGGAGACATGTTCCATGATGCTGGCAAGATGATCGAGGGGGTCGAGTACCGATTTATTCAATCGTTGCAATAGAAAGTAAGCAATCATCAGCGCAAAGACAGCTGCAGCGATGGTGACGATAATTTGCCATAACATTTGCCAGTAAAGTGGTAATAACGTAATTTCCAGATAAAGCCCACCCAAAAGTTGATCTTTGAAATAAATGGGTTGAATGATCGTAATGAAATGAATACCTTTAAGTACATGATCCTCTAAAGAGAATAATGATGCAGGGAGCGAATGGTTCTTGATTGAGTAATGTGCGAATTGGCGCCGATCTTCGTGATAGATTGCGGCGGCTTGAATTTCTCTTGAATTGCTAAGTGATTGCAGGAGTGATTGGGCGGAGTGCGTATCTTGAAACATCAATGTTGCAGTCGCATTTTCAGCAAGTATTTTGGCGGTAGACTGGCTTTTTTCTATCAAAGAATAAAAATTTAGGGCAAAGCTGGACAGAGTAATAAGCCCTATAACTAATAACATGGCTGTTCCTTGTGTAACCAGGCTGATCTGCTTTAGCTTGGTAGATAACGTAATGAGTGAAAGTGACAAATTTCTCATCATTGGTGGACCTCACTAGCAAAACGAAGTAATTGTGAACTGAAATTTAAACCGGCATTCCTGGCCACGTGCAAATTAGCCTCGAATGTGATTTTTCCGTCTTGGATATTCATGTTAAGAGCTACACCATGTTTAGCCGCTCCTGGATGATCGGTTACTGTAAGTACCGGTTTGTTATTTAATGCCTCGAGAACGGTATCGAGCTTGTGTATGGCTGATCGGCTGATGAAGACGAGATGGCAATCATTGAGCTCCTGATGCCGCGTTTTGAAATGGACTTGGATAGAACGTTTATCGACGCTTTTCTTCAGTAGGTGATCTAAATGATCGCCGAAAGGATTTTTACCGTAAATGCATAAATTGAAAGTGCTGCTATCATCCTTCGGCCACTGAGTATAAGTAGCAAAATTATAAAGAAAGGCTGTTTTTAACCGGTACTCGGTGAGTTGATCAGCTTGAATGCGCGGTGGGTAAGACAAAATCATGAGACCGCAAAGCATGGAGATCGAGAGATAGATGGAGAGTGTTGGTTCTGTGCATGTAGGCACAATGCTTGCATTAGCTTTCAGCTTAACGAGATGACGGGAGAGTGCGTGCATAGGCAGCATGATCAACTAGAAGCGATAATCCATTCTGAATCGTATGCTGCGGCCATCCTGAATGATACTGTTTTGCCAGTTGTTGTCAGAAGCAGGATGCAGATAATGCTCGTCAAATAGATTATAGAGCGCTAATGAGGCTTGCAGTCCTTTGATCCCTCTGATATCCGTCATCAGATTGAGATTGGACAGCACGTAACCATCGAGTTGGAAGCCACCGGGTGTTTTGCGCTTGCTGTTGTATTGCAACTCATAACCAAGCCTCAGGCCTGCAAAGGGCAGTGGTGTAGTGAAGTTGAGTTTGCCGAGATATTGAGGCGAGTTAACTAGTTTGGAGTTTTCAAATTCATTATTCTGGAAGGCGAAGCTAGTCCGTAACCGTCCACCCCACCCCCAGGTTTTGTCTGCTGAAAATTCGATTCCATTGGCGATCACATTGGTGTCTTTTTGCTGAAAAAGAGGTCGTTCATTTGGAGTTGGATTTTCACCAAAAAAAATCAGATTACGCATGTTCCAGTGATAAAGGGAAGCACGTAAATTCATGCTTTCGGTTACACGGTAATCCGATATCAATTCAACTGTGTCGATGGTTTCACTGCTTAAGTCAGGGTTGGCCATTTGTGATATGTCATCATCAAGATCACGCTCATAGGAATTGGGCGCGCGGTGTGCACGCCCATAGAGCGCCTTGAGTGTGATCTTAGGAGTGGCTTGCCATATCAGTGCACCACGAGGACTCAGTCGACTACCGATCCAGCCATTGTAGTCATAGCGCAACCCTGTCGTGGCGATGAGCTTGTCAGCAATTTGCCACTCATCCTGGAAATACACTCCGGTACGTAGGACTGAGCTCAGGATATTCACGCTGTCCTCCGGATGAGTGAATATCTGGTTGGTTTGCTGGATGCGCGTATTGTTCTGGTATTCCACTCCCAGCATCAGTTTATGATTTGATATCGCTGTAGAGACTAAACGAATTTCAGCGCCATGCCAGTCACTTGGGCCAGTGGCGAGTGTTTTTTCGCCATCGTAGGTGGCAGGAGAGTGGTAACGAAATTGTCCCAAAAACACTCGTCCAAGTACATTGAGGTTGTTATTGAGAAAATGATCGTTGTATTGGATTTGTGTTCGCAAGTGAAGATCTCGCTCAAATTGACCCGGTACCAGCGGATCAGAAAGATAGGCTGCGGTCGGGATATCTTTGCGACGATTGCCATAGATGAAATCAAAGGCAAGGGGCCCCTGTCTGAGTTGCGCATAAAATTGTTTTACATCTTCACCATCCTGTCCGCGTGCGACTCCAGATACGCCAGTATCCCCAAAGTCAAAAAAGAGATTCTGCCCTTTTGATTGGATACCCGTGAATGACACGAGTGCATCTAAACCATTATTGAATGTTTTGCCCATAGTTACACGATCCTGAAAGGTGGATTGCAGGGTATTGTAGGAACCGGCCAATTCGACGCCGTTTACATCCGAGCCCCGACGGGTAACGATATTAACCACCCCCAACATGGCATTTTGTCCATAGATGGCGCTACCAGGCCCGGGAATAAACTCGATCCGTTCGATCAGATCGAGGTCTAGCGGAAATTCCCGCCCGATCGGGCCCTGGTCGTAGGTAGCATCATTGATACGATTGCCATTGATGGAGATGAGTATTCTGGTATTGAAGTCACCAGGTAAGCCGAATCCTCGTGTGCCAAGGTAAGTATATTGACGATCATAGGTGGTATAAATGCCTGGTAGGCTGGCAAGCGCTTCGCCCAGCGTGCGCCAGCCATAGGTTCGGATATCGTTACGTGTGATGACGCTGACAGCAGAGGCGACTTCCTGTTGGGATTGCTCATATTTAGAAGCGCCCACAATACGGATTTGCATCAGTTCCTCCAGGCTCAATTCCTCTAAATGCGTGCTTGCCTTGACAGGTAAGACAACCATGATGGAAATCAGGCACAAAAGCAAGCTTAGAGAACGACCTGAA
>CAYNXU010000058.1:0-8147 GCA_964401225.1 uncultured Nitrosomonas sp. | reverse complement strand
ATGTGTTTAAACCCAGTGATATTCTGGTCGATATCTGGCAAAGCATTAATGTTGCGGATTTTGTCATTGCCGATATTTCGGGCAGAAATCCCAATGTGCTTTATGAGCTGGGGATCGCGCATACCCTTGCTAAACCGGTGTTGATTATTTCAAAAAATGCCGACGATATTCCAATCGATCTGAGTACTCGCAGGGTGGTTATCTATGGCCAGAACGAATTGCATTGGCAAGAGGCGCTTGAAACGAAAGTGACGCAGGCGATCCAGGAAATCATTCGTGCTTACTCATTGAAAGGCAAGAATTAATTCGATAGCTTCGTTAAGTTATCAATTCAGAGTCCGCTTGCTTGTAGAAGATCGGCTGTTAAAGCTGGTAATGCACTAATTTTTAGTGACACGATTCATAAGTGTTCTATTAGGGAGTGAATAGTATTTCAAGACAAGCGATATTATACCTTTTTATGATGCTATTATCTTAATATATCAATTAGTTACTGTTTGTCCGTGAACTCCGAAACTTTAGTTATAAAAAAACCTATAAACTCCTATCAGATGATCAGAGTGGACTATAACCGGAATTATTTTGGCAGGCTCTTGTGCAATTCTACTGTACGGCGATTTGCGCGCATCCGCAAATTAAGAATTTCCACTGCTACTGAGAATGCCATAGCAAAATAGATATAACCTTTTGGGATGTGCAGATCCCAGCCTTCACTAATTAGTGCAAAACCCACAAGGATCAGGAATGCCAGCGATAGAATCTTGATGGTTGGATGACGGTCAACGAAATTACCAATTGGTCCGGCTGCAAATAGCATGACACTCACGGCAATCACAATGGCGATCACCATGATCGGCAATTCGTTGACCATACCAACTGCTGTAATTACAGAGTCCAGAGAAAACACGATATCAATCATCGCAATCTGCGCAATAACTGCACCAAGGGATGCGGTTGTCACGATCGCAGCATCGTTATCTCGGTCATTGCTATACTCCAATGAGTTATGGATCTCGTGCACGCTTTTCCACAGCAAAAACAAACCGCCTCCGATCAGGATTAAATCGCGCCAAGAAATCGCTTTGCTAAAGATATTAAATAGCGGCTCGGTCCAAGTCATGAACCAAGATAAGGTAAACAAAAGTGCTATGCGAGTCAGCATCGCGAACATGAGTCCAATGGTGCGTGCTCTTGCACGTTGGTGCACAGGCAAGCGACCACATAATATTGAAATAAAAATAATATTATCAACGCCGAGAACTATTTCTAACGCCGTAAGTGTCGCTAATGCTACCCATAACTCTGGATCAGCAATCCATTCCATAAATTCCAATAAAAGAGTAAATAGACCAAGCCTAACCGGCTAATATAACTCCAGGGGAGATTTAAACCAAATACATATTTTTCAGAGCTATGGTTTGTTGAAGATTAGTCACTTTTATTGACCTGAGTACAATTGCCATTTTCTTCAAGTCCAGTAGTGTTATTTATATAAAAATACATATTGGTTTGTCGCTCATAATATTCATTGGTTGTGCCATTGCTTATGAACGTTATCCTTATTTCATTGATAGAATGCGGGAAACCGTCGTCAACCCGCTGAAAGCCGGTACCTTTATCGATAAATACTTTGAAATAGTGAGGCTCAAGGTCAATCTCATATCGTTTCATGTATTTTGATTTAACACCGTCTTTTTCTATTGCTGTCACATCGCAGGTGATAATCAAATCGGCAGCTTGTGTCTGTACAGCAACAGCAGCAGCAAAAAGTAAAATCAATAATTTAAACATGACACTCCCGCTTGAATCATCTCAATTTTTGTATATTCTTAAACAACATATGGCTACGGTGCTTCACTTACTGAACTGCCCCAGGTTTATCGGAGATTTGATAGCCTCATAGTGATCATTACTACTCATATTTCCTAGAGTGCTGATGCACTCATCTAAAGATTCGAACTTATCTACCATTTTTTGGCTGCTCAAGAATGCCCTCGGGGGGATCTAGAGCTGGTACATTCGGATTGTTCTCTGAACGATCGCGGTAAAGTGCAGCACGTCCTAGCAACATCAAGGTAACTGGTGTTGTAATTGTGACGAAAATTCCGATCAGAATTTCGTGTAAGACCGGTCTTGATTGTAAAATACTGAAGCATATAATTGACGCCAAAACGATGGCTGCTGTACCCCAACTTGTACCCAGTGTCGGTGCGTGGATGCGATCATAAAAGCTACGCAAACGGTATAATCCGAATGAACCGATTAGCGTCAAACTTGCCCCGATAAAGAGGAAAGCAGCAACAAGCCATGCTGCCCAAAAAGGGAGGTCAGTAAGGTGATTCATTCGATGACCTCGCCACGCATCAGGAATTTGGCAAGTGCCACTGTTGCTACGAATCCTAATATACCAATGATCAGTGATGCTTCGAAATAGAGTGTATTGCCAGTGCGCATGCCGAAAACGAGAAGCAGTAACATAGAGTTAACATAGAGTGTATCGAGCCCGAGTACACGATCTTGCGCACGAGGTCCTTTGATCATTCGCGTCAAGGCGAGCACCATGGCGATTGCTAGCGCAGTTTGTGCAAAAATGATCGCCCAAAAAAGGATAGCAGTACTCATTCAAATATCTCCAGTAAAAGATGTTCGTAGCGATTCTTGATGAGATCAAGCCAGACGGCTTCGTCTACAAGATCAAAAATATGCAGTAATAGTATTCCACGCGCAGAATTATAGTCTAGCCAGGCAGTGCCGGGGGTGCTTGTTATGATAACCGCAAGTGCGGCGAGGCCTGTCGGATGGCGCAAATCGAGCGGAATGGTCATGAACCCAGATTTCCGTGTTCGCTTGTTTCCCTGCAGGATGATTTTTGTTACCGCGATATTAGAGCGCACGATATCGTGGAGTACGATACCAGTAAGCTTGAGTAATGGCTTCCAGCGTTTGAGTCGTGGTTTTACAGGTTGAAGAGCGGCCATGGTTTGTGCAGCTATAAATGCGACAACCATACCGATGAGCAATTGCCCTAATGAGAAACTGGTCAGCAACAACCACATTATGATGAGGAAGATAATCAGCAGCGGGTAAGGAAGTACTCTGTTCATTTTTCTTTCTCTACTTGCCATGATGTAGCTTGCGGTACTTCCAGCACACTTTCAATATAGGGTCTTGGTTCGTGCAGGCTAACAGCTGTTGCCTCCATGAAGCGCATGATTGGTCCTGCTTGGATAGTCAGCATAAGGGCCATGAGCATTAATAGGACGACTGGAACTATCTCAGTAAGTAACACGCGTGGCACAAGAGCTGCTATCGGTGCCCAGAATGTGCGGATTCCAGCGCGAACCAAGGCAATCAGAGCGGAAAGACCTGAAAGAATGAGTAGTGCTATAAACCACCATGAGGTTGATAAGATCGCGCCACCTTGCCCAAATCCTTCAGGGTTGAGAATAGCCGTGAGAATAGCAAATTTTGCGATAAAACCCGAAAGCGGTGGTAAACCTGCTAGCAAGATACTGCAAGCAGCAAAACTGATGCCGAGTATTGCAATCGCCCCTGGAATAGCAACGCCGACTATTTCCTCATCCTCTTCTTCCTCGTCGCTTTCACCAAAGGCTTCCATAGTAACAGCCAAAACGCTCGTAAATGCGTTCTGCCCCTTCTCCACGAGTTCGATAAGCATGAAAAAAGCGCTGATCGTTAGTGTAGAGCTCACCAAATAGAACAATGCGCTGGCAGTGATACTAACTTGCATAAGGCCGATGGCTGCCAGCAACGTTCCAGATGAAACTAACACTGAGTAGCCGGCAAGTCGGCCAAGCGATTGTGAGGCCAGAACACCAATACTGCCAAAAATTATGGTTATCAGCCCCCCGTAGAAGAGTATCTGTGATCCAAAACCATCGAGACCATCCTGTTCTTCTCCGTAAAAAAGGAGTGACAAGCGTAAAAGTATATAGATACCGACCTTGCTCATGATGGCAAATATAGCCGCTACTGGTGCCGATGCAGAGGTATAGGTTGTAGGTAACCAGAAACCTAATGGCCACATCCCAGCCTTGATGAGGAATGCTACCCCGAGAATGGCAATACCCGTTTCCAATAGTATGCGGTTATCTTCGAGAATTTGTGGGATGCGCATAGCAAGGTCAGCCATATTGAGTGTGCCTGTTACGCCATAGATCAAGGAAACTCCGATCAGGAATAGTAGTGAAGCCATGAGATTGATGGCGATATAGTGCAGCCCTGCCCTAACCCGAAGCATACCAGAGCCGTGTAGCGCTAAACCATAGGACGCGGCAAGCATTACTTCAAAAAATACAAAGAGATTAAATAGATCTCCAGTAAGGAATGCGCCATTCAGGCCCATGAGCAGAAACATGAATAAGGCGTGGAAATGCAGGCCAGCCTTTTGCCAGCGCCCGAGTGAAAAGATCAATGAGGGAATCGCAAGCACTGATGTGAGCATGAGCATCATTGCCGACAAGCGGTCGAGTACCAAATTGATGGCAAAAGGAGAAGGCCAGTTGCCAAGCAGATAAACTATGACCCGCCCCCCGTCAGTGTGTGAGATTTTTAGAAGTTCATTTGATACAAACAGCAGTGCGGCTGCGGTTAAAATCGACACACCTGCCTTGAGGTGCCGCTTACTGTCTTCAACGAATAGGAGGAGTACGCCAGCAATAAATGGGGTAAGTATCGGAGCGATAATGAGGTGCTCAGAAGTCAATATCATCGTTCATCTTCCTTTCCATCAACGTGATCGGTTCCTGTTAGACCACGAGAGGCAAGCAGAACGACAAGAAAGAGTGCGGTCGTGGCAAAACCGATAACTATTGCTGTGAGCACGAGAGCTTGCGGGATTGGATCTGCAAAAGTGGCAGGGTCAATTTCGGAGCCAGGCTGGATGACGGGGGGCGCATTTATCGTAAGCCGCCCCATACTGAAGATAAACAGGTTAATAGCATAGGAAAGCAACGCTAAGCCGATGATGACCTGATAGGTGCGCGGGCGAAAGAGCAACCATGTTCCCGATCCAACCAATATGCCAATACCTAGAGATAGGATTAGCTCCATCAGGTATTCTCCTCCAGTTTTGTTGTCTCGATGGTTCGTGTACGGTGACTGCGGATCGATTGATGAGCAAGTGCGATAAGGATTAGGGCGGTAGCTCCAACTACGAGCGCAAATACCCCAAGGTCGAAGAGCAGTGCGGTAGCAATGGGAATCTTTCCAACAAAAGGGACTTCCATATATTGAAAATAGGAGGTAAGAAAGGGAAATCCAAATAACCAGGATCCCATTCCGGTCAATACTGTGAGTAATAGACCAAAACCGATCCAACGCATAGGGAGGATATGCAAACGGTCTTCCATCCAACGCGTACCACCAGAGATATAGAGAAGCAGTAAGCCAGTTGCCATCGTGATACCCGCAGCGAACCCTCCTCCTGGCAAATCATGGCCACGTAGGAAGAGATAGACAGCTAGAAGGATGATGCATGGAAACATCCACTGCATCAAAACGGAAGCTACTTTCAAATAGTCACGCGCAGTCTCGCCATCTTCACGATCAGCTTTAGCATTATCATAGGCATTCTGTATACGCTGCTGCTCAGGTATTTCAATACTGTCGGGTGCGGGACGGAAACGTCGCAGTAATGCAAAAATTGTGAGTGCCACGATACCTAACACAGTAATTTCGCCAAATGTATCGAATCCACGGAAATCGACCAAGATGACGTTGACGACGTTGGTACCGCCACCTTTTGGATAGGCTTGCTCCAGGAAGTAGCTGGAGATTGAATCAGGCAATGGATTTGTCATCGTAATATAGGCAATCATCGCCATACCTCCGCCACAAGCAACTGCAAGGAAGAAATCACGATATCTACGGATACGGGCTGTTAACGTGTTATTACTGATAATTTTATACCGCTTCGGTAACCAGCGGAGACCAAGCAGGATAAGGATTGTCGTTACGATCTCAACAAGAAGTTGCGTGAGCGCAAGATCAGGGGCTGAGAACCAGACAAAGGTGATACAAGTGACAAGACCCGCACCACTCATCAAGATCAGTGCAGCTAGCCGGTGATATTTTGCTTGATATGCAGCCCCGAGTGCACAGGCAATACCTATGCTCCAAATGAGTGCGAAGATTGGATCAATATCAGCAAATGCAGGTAGGTTAAAACGATAATTTGCAGTGTAAAATGGCCAGAACCCGGCGATGAAGGCAATGAAGATTACTAGCCGAAGTTGTGATTGCAGGCGTTGCGTACCGAAATGTGATTCCATCCAGCGCGCCCAGCGCCAGGAGATGGTCACAAGAATCTGCTCAAATATACGCTTTCCCTTGAAATTGCGAATGACTGGAGGGCCATCGAGCCCTTGTGCCAAATATTTGCGAAGCGCCAGATAGAAAAGCATACCGACGGTAAGCGCAGCTACGCTCATGACCAGAGGCGTATTAATACCGTGCCAGACAGCAAGACTATACTCAGGTGTACGTTCACCCAACACTGATACTACAGCAGTATTCAGGTAGGGGCCGATAGTAAGGCCAGGAATTATGCCTACAATGAGACAAACCAGTACAAGAAACTCTATCGGCAGCCTCATCCACCGCGGTGGTTCGTGTGGCCTGCGCGGTAGATTTACTGGCTTAGGTCCAAAGAAAACCGTATGAATAAAGCGTACGGAATAAGTCACCGCAAATGCACTTGCAATCGTAGCGACATAAGGTGCAACGCCATCCAATAGCGAAGCTCTATGTTGTTCCAAGGTTTCAGCAAAAAACATTTCTTTAGACAAAAAACCATTAAGAAGGGGTACACCAGCCATGGCTGCGCTTGCTACCATCGCCAGCGTGGCTGTAATCGGCAGAAAGCTAAAGAGACCACTGAGCTTGCGCATGTCGCGCGTACCGGCCTCATGATCGATGATGCCGGCTGCCATAAATAGCGATGCCTTGAAAGTTGCATGATTAATCATGTGAAAAATAGCAGCCACTGCTGCGAGCGGACTACCAAGGCTGAGTAGCGTAGTGATCAATCCTAAGTGGCTAATGGTCGAATAAGCGAGTAAGCCTTTTAAGTCTTGTTGGAAAATTGCGAAAAATGCACCAAGTAGCAACGTGCTCATACCTGCAAGACCGACGATAAAGAACCATTCGTCAGTACCAGACATAACAGGCCACAACCGTGCTAGCAGAAACACACCTGCTTTTACCATAGTTGCTGAATGCAGATAAGCCGATACAGGCGTCGGCGCGGACATTGCATTAGGTAGCCAAAAATGAAATGGAAATTGCGCGCTCTTGGTCAACGTTCCCATCAGGATAAGTAGGAGTGCCGGGGTATATAGGTTGTGCTGGCGTATCATATCGCCCGCAAGCAACACGTCGTCCAGTTCGTAGCTACCAACAATATGTCCGATGATGATCAGGCCAGCAAACAAACAAAGTCCACCAGTCCCGGTAATGATCAAAGCCATGCGCGCACTATCGCGTGCAGCTGCATTGTGGTGCCAATAGCCGATTAGAAGAAAAGAGAAAATACTGGTGAGTTCCCAGAATATTGCTAGGCATATGATATTTCCTGAAATTACCATGCCCTGCATAGCGCCCATGAATGCGAGAAAAAAAGAAAAAAAACGTGGCACCGGATCCTTTGGCGACATGTAATAGCGCGCATACAGCACCACAAGGAAGCCAATGCCAGTGATCAGCATGGAAAACATCCACGCAAAACCATCTATCCTAAGCGTAAAGTTCAAACCGAGTTCAGGCAACCATTCGATCGCGTAGCGTGCAACGCCTCCATCTGCGACCCATGGGTAAAGGTAAGCTACAATACTCAATGCAGCTATTGACACTCCTCCTGCTAACCATGCTTCCGCATTGCGTGCATTTGTCGGCAGCATTGCAGCAAGTAAACTTCCCATGAAAGGGAAGCATATTAAATACAGAAGAAGATTTTCATTATGCATAAATCTGTGAGCCAGGTTGATTTGTAGTGAGACAAATAGGCAGTATTATATCCAAATACCATAGTGGTTTTTTTTAGCTCTTCTGGAAAAAGCAGTTTCTGGATCATTTATTAAGCGCTCAACTTGGTCAGAGGGGGGCATCAATTACGGAAAAGTTGCAGA
>CAYNXU010000057.1:0-8224 GCA_964401225.1 uncultured Nitrosomonas sp. | reverse complement strand
AGAGGTGCCTTAAATGGGTTGTTACTATTGATGCCCAGTAGAACCAAAATTTAGAATGGCGTTCATCTACAAGGTTAGTGAGGAAGAATATGAATAAAACCCCTGCCTTTTCATTAACTGCCAGGGTCAAAAGTTTCCGCTATGCGTTTGCTGGTATTGCAGTCCTAATAAAAAGCCAGCACAATGTTTGGATTCATACTCTTGCAACCATACTTGTCATCGGTTGCGGGGTGTTTTTTCAGATTAATCCCGTTGAATGGTGCCTTATCATATTGGCTATCTTAGCGGTATTAGTTTCAGAGGCTTTGAACACTGCCATAGAATTTTTATGTAATGTCACCTCGCCTGCGCCACATCCACTCATAAAAAAAACCAAAGACGTGGCCGCCGGGGCGGTACTTATCAGTGCGATAGGCGCTGCTATTATAGGATCGATCATTTTTCTCCCCTATTTCAGTAAACTGATGTAAAGCAGCAAAAAGTGTGTTAACAATGGCAACGTATTTCTGGATGCGCAAGATCCAGATACTCTGCTGAGCAAGATAAGTACTGATAATCTCTTCCGGGCATATTTCAAGCTTAGCCCAGTGTTCGTGTATCGCGTCTAAACCAATATAAACTGCACCAAGCAGCAGCGACAAGGTAGGAAAAACCACCTGGCACCCACATGATCAGGCCGGCTAATTGTTGATCGTGAGCATCACGTGAATCACCATATAGGGGTATTTGTGTAAAGGTAAGCAAAGCCCCGAGCATTCCCGTGTGCATCAGGGTAAACAGCAGTGCCAACAGCGCAACAGCGTTGTACTTGCTTAATACCGACCACCAGAACACGCAGGCGCTTAGCACAAGGGATACATGTGCAAACAGATGCCACCAAGGGCTTGTCAGTGCGAGATTATAAAATTTAGGCATATGCCAGAACCAGAGGATGATGCCTTGTATAAAGGCAGCCCGCATCGGATAGTGGCCTAGCCATAGGAGAGGTTTACATAACCGGATACCTATCCATCCGCTGACCGCTATCCATTGAGGTAAAGGGCGTGCCAGAATGTAAAGCGGCACAATTACAACCATTATTAACATATGTTCTGCCATATGCAGGGCTGAGCTGCTTTTTATCCAGCCAGTCACGGGAACGAGCACGATTAAAGCGGTAACCAAGCTCGTTCCATGAAATACTATCGAGCGCTCAATTGTAGGCGGCACACTTTGCGCGCCAACATAATATATAAATCAGAAGACAACAAGCAGTAGCCCACTGATGATTTGCAAGAACTGCATCTCATCGACGCCGTCAACTCCCTCATGTGCCTGCACAGGATGGATCAGTAGTGTTAAGCCAATGAGCAGTATAAATCTTACAAGCATGGCGGCAACACCACCACCATCAGTCCAAGACTTAGTGTGGCTATTGCACCAACCAGATTGATACCAGCGCCTAATTTAGCAATAAACAAGCGCGATGCATTCTCGAATTTATCTCCTGTACGCGTCGCACGCCAAGTTGCGTTCGCCCAGTACAACAGCAGCCCTGTAATTACTAATGTATTGAATAACAGCGCAATATTGATCCATGTAAAAGAATCAGTATCAGTTGAAGGTGGCGCAACTTCGCAAGCGATCGCTAATGCTCCGTACATCAATGCAAACCAGGCAATCCATACCGCCAGACCTAATGCCAGTTGCAGCGGGTGATAAGGTGATAGCATTTCAGACACCTCCCCAAGCGATAGGTAAGAGTAAGATAGCAATAAAACTAATCCAGAATACGGCAGTTGTATACAACCACCAGGGTGCTACAACCGCCACTTCATAAGGTACATTCTTTCCGACATAGCCATAAGCAACGCGCTTAGCTTGTAGGCCGGTTAGAATGGTCGCAAGCCCACTGTGAAATATCAAATACATCAACATCACTGCAATGACAGCATCATGTGAAGTTTGTGTTATCGCCAGCGTCGAATTTATCCATATCCACAATAACATGCCGCAATGTATCAAACCAATAACCGCTATCCCCCATAGCTGCTTCTGTAAACGAGTATCTTCCCCTTCGCGTAATTTTCGTAAAACAAACCTAAACCAGATTGCTGAACCCGTCAGCAATCCACCCGCTATGACAAGCGGAATCCAAGGCAAAGGTGCAACATCAGGTGCTTGCCAATGGGGGGCAACAACCCACAAGTAGAACCAACCGAATAACAGGGACAGAAATAATGCGCCATCGGCCAATAGCGTTACGATCATGCCCCACAAACCTGGGCTATCAAACGTGCGTGAATGTAAGGGAGGATAACCAGGTATTACTTGAGCATCAGGAGCCGCCCCAGAATGCGCACCGTTTATCCAAGACCAACGCAGCAACAATAACAAGCTGATTCCTACTGCAAGCAAGGAAATACTGTACGTCCGGACCAGAAGACTGATGCACAGCGCTGCCAATGCAAGCGCTGCATAGAAAGGCAACCAAGAATTGCCCGGCAAATGAATGATGTCACGTATTTTGCCGGTAATCGGATCGGAACCCCAGGTCTCGCGCCGTCCATGATCAATTTCAGATAAGGCATGACGCCCTTCTGCAATAGTCGCCTGCAAATTTGGTTCACTCCACATTGGGTGTCGCGTTGGGTCGGCAGGTAAACTTATGAAATTATAAGGCTGTGGCGGGGTACTCGTTGCCCATTCCAGGGTATCAGCATGCCATGGATTTGCCCCTGCTGGGCGGCCAATACGGAAGTGCAATATGATATCGAGCAGGATCATCGCAATGCCCATGGCCAGAATAAAACCGCCCACTGATGATATGCTATTCGGCAAATCCCAACCTAGCCCCGCATCATAGGTATAAATACGCCGGGGCATGCCGAGCAACCCGGTCAAATGCATCACTAGAAACGTTGTATTGAAACCAATAAACGTCATCCAGAAACCCCAGCGCGCAAGTTTATCCGATGGCATACGCCCAGAAAAATGGGGCAACCAATAGTACAAACCAGCGATGAGTGGAAACAATACCCCCCCAACGATTACATAATGCAAATGTGCAACGACAAAATGCGTGTCATGCACTTGCCAGTTGAACGGCACCAGCGCTAGCATGACGCCCGTCAATCCACCCGCCAAAAAAATGACCAGAAACCCAACCAACCAGAGCATGGGAATATGATAGACCGGCCGTCCAATCCACAATGTCGCTAACCAAGCAAAAAGTTGTATGCCGGTCGGAATTGCGATCAACATACTCGCTACTGAGAAAAAAGCCTGCGCCAGGTGTGGGATCCCAATTGTGAACATATGGTGCACCCATAAACCAAAGCTGATGAAACCGGTAGTGATAACTGACAGTACGACCCAGCGATAACCTACGATAGGCCGACGCGCAAATACCGGCAGCAAAGTCGAAACGATTCCTGCAGCTGGTAAAAAGATAATATAGACTTCCGGATGACCAAATAGCCAGAATAGATGCTGCCAGAGAATGGGATCACCACCGCGTGTGATATCAAAAAATGGCAATCCCGCTGCACGCTCCAACTCCAGCAAAATACTGCCAAGAATCAAAGGTGGAAAGCCGAATATAATCATAAATGCCATGACCAGAATGTACCAGCAAAACAGCGGCATATGCAGCAGCGCCATACCAGAAGTACGGCTACGCAAAATTGATACGGCTAACTCGACACCCGCGGAGACTGCTGAGATTTCAACAAAAGTGATGCCGAGTAGCCAGAAATCGATATTGGGCCCGGGCGAATAAACATCATTGCTTAAAGGTGTGTAAATGAACCAACCGGCATCGGGAGCGATTCCTAGCACTAAACTCGATAGCAAGATAATGCTGCCAAATAAATAACACCAATAACCAAAAGCACTCAGACGGGGAAACAGCAAATCGCGCGCACCAATCATTTTCGGGATCAAATAAAGCGCCAATCCTTCGAGCATCGGTACCGCGAACAAAAACATCATGATCGTCCCGTGCATCGTAAATAATTGATTGTATACCTCGGGACCGATGATTTCCTGTTCCGGTAATGCTAATTGCGTGCGCATTAACATGGCTAATAATCCGCCAATCAGGAAAAATATGCCGCCAGTAACCATGAAGCGAATACCGATGGTCGTATGATTGACGATAGTTAATGCTTGCCAGCCACGCGGATTACCCCAGACCTTCATAAAATCATTATGAAGCGTGGCCGGATCCTTTCTAGTTGCTTCATTCATCTTTACGCTCCTCCAGCCATGCCTCAAAATTTTCTGGTGTATATACTTGGACAGACAGTATCATGTCGGCGTGCCCGGTTCCGCAAAACTCTGCGCATTGTCCCCGAAATTGTCCCGGCACATCGGCCTCGAGCCTCAGGATATTGGTACGTCCCGGTATCGCATCGATCTTACCTCCCAATCTTGGCACCCAAAATGAATGAATCACGTCAACGCTGCTCACGTGAATGTCTACTGGCCTGCCAGCAGGTAAATGAAGTTGGTTCTTTGTTACGACACCTGTATCGGAATAACGCACCTCCCACATCCATTGTTGCCCAGTTACTTCAATGCGTAGCGGCGGTATTTGTTCATTTAACGGCAGCGGCAACAAATGATAACCCATTGAAATACTCAAACTAAGCAACGCAGTGATACTGACCACTGGCAACACTATGCCACCACCGATAATCCAACGATTAGCGATCCGGTGAGCTTGTGTTTCGGTCAGTGAAGCTGGTTTGCGCCACATTGCATAAAGCCATAACACCACGATCGTCAACAGTACTAATGTAAAAAAAACAAGCATCCCCCACCATAGCTTTGCTATAGCAAGCGCTGATGGTCCAGCCGGATTTAAAGCTGATTGGGGACCATCGCAGCCACTTAGAAAAAAAAGGATGATAATGGCCTCCAACGGAGCTAAACTAGAAATTGCCGTTAACCGTTTCGTTTCTAACTTAAAATCAGGAGAGTAACGATGGCACGAGTACCTGTTATCAGTCGCATGTCTATCGGCGGGCAT
Organism: uncultured Nitrosomonas sp.; assembly: GCA_964401225.1. Taxonomy (GTDB): domain Bacteria; phylum Pseudomonadota; class Gammaproteobacteria; order Burkholderiales; family Nitrosomonadaceae; genus Nitrosomonas. Next base: position 3,210 of record CAYNXU010000057.1, on the reverse strand, counting down.
CCGATTCATCCGATGCTGATTCATTTTCCAGTAGCCTTCTTGCTCGGGTTGGTGGCTGCCGATTTGGCCTATCTCTACACAGACGACTCGTTCTGGGCACGTGTTGGCCTGTGGCTCGCTGGCTTGGGCAGCCTGGGTGGCTGGTTGGCAGGTATGGCGGGTCTCGTTGATTTGCTTAGTGTGCAGGGCATCCGTAATTTGACTATTGCCTGGATCCATGCGTTGATGGCGGTCATGACATTGGCGCTGGCTTCGTTCAACTGGTTTCTGCGCTTTAATACCGAAGGTTACTTTGCCCCTTGGGGTTTGTATATTTCGTTGCTGACAGCGGCGTTGATCACTATCACCAGTCTTCTTGGAGGCCAGATGGTTTACCGGCATGGGGTTGGGGTTGATGCTAAATCCTGATTTGCTACCCCATTTACTTAGCTCAAGATATTGCATCGTCAACTCCTAAAAGGGTTTGGTCAGTACGACCCCGATGATAATTAATATAAGCATCACAACCCCGCCTCCAATTAGGGCGCAAAGCAGGGTCAAATAGCTGTGAAACGCTTTCTGCATTAACACTATAATCCAGCCGATAAGTGCATGACACATTACTAAGGAGACGACAAGCGTGAGCTTTAGAATGAGCCAAGACTCGACAATTTCACCCACCAAGAATATAGCCGTTCCGGAGGTAATAGCGATCAACGCAGCGGGAGTTGTGAATAATCTGTAGATTATAAGCACCACCGCCACATGACGTTGCTGCTCAATAGATGTCTGCTGGGATGCCGTACTAGCTATCAGCGCGGGCAGGTACAGCAATGATCCGCACCAGCATACTACGGCAGAAATATGTAATAGCAAAAGCCAGAGCATGATCTTCCTTTTCTATTATTGAACCAATCTCTGTCAGTCCGGAAGCTCTATATACCTCGCAGCATATGCTGCTTTTACTCTGACTTAGATATGAAGGCTGCCGAAACTGTCCGAGCCACAACATATTGCGCAATGACTGAAGGGCATCTCTAAAAATTCAGAGTTTTAAACAAGACGAGGCGAGAACAAAAAATGTTGACGCAGCATATGATTGATATGTAAGGAAACATTTTTTGTGAGCAACGACGTATTGTGACGAAATATGGATTTTTAGAGGTGCCCTGAATAAAGTGTCGGCCATTCTCAACCCATTGTCAACATTTAGCAAATATAGGGACAGGTCTATATTGCGGCTTGGCAATGTCGCACAATCGAGCGAGTGTGAATCCCGCCTTGGTCACTGCTAGCCACAGGCCAAGTATCTAGGAGGCTGTCCGAGAATAGCAATCGTAGCGAGAGCGAGGCTGGTTGAGCAGGATTTTTCGATTATTTGAGGCGAATAGTCGTTCTATTCAACAAAAAGAATCGGGAAATCCTGCCAATTAGGCTCGTTCGCAGCAGATCAGTCTATTCTCTGACAGCCTCCTAGCCTTGGCAATCCAGCAATGGGCTGTTTGATGCGTAGGCAAGAAAGCAGGCGTGGCGCAATGGTAACGTATAGAGTCGACCATGAAGGTTGAAGTCCCGAAATGACCGCATTGGAAGTGGCCGATGGTTTATAGACACCAGCAGGCAATAGCAGACACGGCGCGAAGTAGAAAGGGCAAGGCGTGTTTGACCACCCGGGATCTATGACCGTATCGAGCCTGACATAATAATTATGCGGTAACCAAGGAGACCCCGGCATCGGCACAGAACATCGCGCACCCTCTGACAAGTGTAAAGAGCGAGGGAGCGGGCGGAGGAGCTGGGGAGTCGGAGGTGCCCATAGTGTGCGCTGGGCAGCGCATTGATCGAGAGGGTTAAAGTCCCTCCTGCGCTCGGATGAGGGGCGCAGTATCCGAAAGTGGGGGTAATGCCTCATTGGCCGGTATCAGAAGTTGGTACTGGAGGACAGGGTGTTAGCCGCGAGGTGAAATCCGGAGGGTTTGAGGAGAAATACCGGGCCGTAATCGAAGAGGCGACTCTATAGATGAACCGGTCGGCCAAAGATGGGGCAAGGTCGAGCCTGCAATATGGAGGCGAAGGCGTTCTCATTCACCCATCGAACCAAGGTGTGTGCGGATGGCACGGTAGGGAAATAAAAGCCGTTCATGAAATCGGAGTGCATCCTATTGTCTTGTCACGCGACTATACATATTCTCAACCGCCTGCGTCATATGAACAGGCACAAGCGTGGTAGCCGGGTGTGCTTGCTGGAATACACGAAATACTTCATCAGCAAATGCTTGCCCGATTTCCTCCACGCCATCAAAATCTAGTGTGACAATTTTGAAATGCTCAAATCGCAGGGTTAATCGCTTGCCTTGCGAGCGAGACACTAATTTCTCCCCTTCATATTGCGCTAGCCTCACTGGCACAATCGTTTTGGCGAATGCAAATTCACCTGGAACAGTATACTGGTCGAATACTGCCTGCAAATTCCGCTTACTATCATTTGCCAGACGCATCACCACCTGCGTGCCAGTTTCATCAGCGACTCCATCTAGCAGCATATCCACACCCAAGTCACTGTGCATAAAGTTTAGATTGTTGGAACGGATATTGAAGTTATCTACTAACCGGGATGAAAAAAAGATCCCCTCACCGGTATGACCGGCTGGATCAGTCGTTAATTTACCCTTGGCTAATTCCAGGATCGCATCACGTGGATCGAATAGGCTCAGTGCGTGTTGAATTTTGGAGAAAATTCCCTCGCCATTATCTACGACATAGATCGTAGTATTCAGCGCATCCCGTAGCAATACCACCTTCACCTGTTTTGATTTAGAATGGTCAATGGCATTATTTACTATCTCGGTCACAGCATATTGCCAAATGTCTCGCACGTTAGCTGGCAAATCCTGTAGTGAAGGTGCTATAGCTTCCCGCCATACCCGATCTTCTTGTAAGACTACCCGTGGATAGATACGTCTTAGATGTGCCAGTGGGACTAATTGGTAACATATTCCACGTCCTGCCCCTGAAGCGGTAATAGAACCTTCACGTTTCAACTTCTTAAGCCATGCGCTTGCCGACTGGCGTGTTACGCCATGTAACTCAGCCAGGCGAGTGGCAACATTTGTAGCATCATGGGCAATGGTAGCAAGAATAGAATAACGAACATCTGGGGTCATGGTGCACTGAAATTAAACGTAAAGAATGATGAGGCTAATTGTAAAGCAGTCAAGCAATAAACGTAAT
>CAYNXU010000056.1:0-8248 GCA_964401225.1 uncultured Nitrosomonas sp. | reverse complement strand
GGGTTTGATTATTGTATCAGTATACTTTGCTGGCACTGCGAATTGATTTATCGGCAGATTCGCAGTGTAAAATTCTGCTGCATTGTTTTGGATGTGATCAGCCCTGCGGGATCATGCTAATCCGGCAGGGCGATCCGGGAGCACGCTTGGAACATGAATGCATGAAGCAGCACAACAAATCATGGCAACAAATTCAGTGTGTGGAGCGCCTCAAAGACTCCAATAAGTAGGGTGCCAATCAGCAAAGCGCATTGCTCCGACTATTTTTCATTTGATGCAATAATAATTACGCCCTAAACGTGCTGACGAAAATGAAAGGCGGGTTGACCAACAAATTAAAAGCACAAGATTGGTGGAAAAATGCAACATTTTCCCATCATGACTTTTGTGCTCCGGAATACCTGCTCAGCAGTATCCATCTACCGTCAGGCAAACATTTCCAGCAACACGGGATGCCACAAGCGTTCCTCGATAATCCCCATTTTCCCAAGCAGCCGGCACTTATCCACGCTACGGATCTGGTCAAGCAGGATACGGGCGGAACGGCCATCGAATTTCACTTCAGGGCGGCAGCCCAAGGGATGGCCTTTGCTGGTTAAAGGTGCAATAATCACGCGTGGCAGTGCAGCATTCAAGTCATTTGGCGACACGATCAAAGCTGGGCGTGTTTTGTTGATTTCCGCGCCAATGACAGGATCGAGATTCACCCAGTATACCTCGCCGCGCTTTACCATACCCACTCCGTATTCTCATCATCAACAGGAAAAGATTCCCATGCATTGACGTCAGTTTCTGGACTATAACCATCAAACCAGCCGCTGCGCGGCGATTTCAGCGCTTCAATGACCAGTGTTTTTCCTTCCATACGCAAATTGACTTCCTCGCCCAATTCACAGGCTTCCAGCAAAGCTGCCGGAATGATGATCCCGCGAGAATTGCCAATTTTTCTTAAATGACTACGCATAATTCATTCCTTTGATCCAACAGTAATAACTATGTTATTACTGTTAAGTGCATAAAACAATACTTGAACGCCTTATTGTAGTCACATGAGCCGTGTGCTGCATGTATATCGAATCACTAGATAGTGCGCATGGTGCGTGGATTTTTTACAGAAATGATGCTGTGCAGTTACACCAACAAATCTATCAGCTTCCGGATACGCTTGACGCGCGCCGTGACATCTGGAATGTTTACCTGGACTTTCAGACGATCCGGACCAGCCAAGCTGTATTCTTTGCCACTTTGGATGAGTGCGATGATTTTGCCAGGCTCGACGGGTGGGTTGGGGGTAAATTGGATGTGAATGCTCTCGGAACTCGCGTCGATACGCATGATGCCAAGCGGTTTGGCGGCGATGCGTAACCGGTGGCAGTCCAGCAACGCCCGGGCTGGATCAGGCAGTAGACCAAAGCGATCAATCAATTCGCGGTGCATCTCATCTAGTGCGGCATCATCGGTACAATTCGCCATGCGTTTATACAACACCAGACGTTCATGGATATCATTGCAGTAATCTTCCGGCAACAGCGTAGGAACATGCAGCTTGATTTCGGTGGCAATCCCCAGTGGATGTTGCATATCCGGCTCCTGGCCTGCCTTGAGCGATTTGATCGCGTTCTCCAGCATGGTACTATAAAGGTTGAAGCCGACCTCCTGCATTTCGCCGCTTTGCGATTCGCTTAGCACGGCTCCGGCGCCGCGAATTTCCAGATCGTGCATCGCCAGATAAAACCCTGAACCAAGCTCCTCCATCGACTGAATCGCTTCCAGTCTTTTTCTGGCTTGCGCACCGAGCGCTTCTTCGTCCGGGGTCAGCAGATAGGCATATGCCTGGTGGTGGGAGCGCCCCACTCTACCGCGTAATTGGTGCAATTGCGCCAAACCAAACTTGTCTGCCCGATGGATGATAATGGTATTGGCACTGGGAATATCGATACCGGTTTCGATAATGGTGGTACAAAGCAACAGATTGAAACGCTGCTGGTAAAAATCACGCATGACATGTTCGAGCTCGCTTTCGCGCATTTGCCCATGGGCGATGTGGATGCGCGCTTCGGGAAGAAGCCGGACAAGCTTTTCATGCATGTTCTGGATAGTGCTGACCTCATTGTAGAGAAAATAGATTTGGCCACCACGCTTCAATTCACGCAAACAAGCTTCGCGTATGATGCCTTCAGAAAAAGTGTGCACAAACGTTTTAATGGCCAGCCGTCTTTGTGGCGCAGTGGCAATAATAGAGAAATCGCGCAACCCTTCCAGTGACATCGCGAGGGTACGTGGAATCGGCGTCGCCGTTAGCGTCAGCACATCCACTTCAGCACGTAACTTCTTGAGCTGTTCTTTTTGGCGCACACCAAAGCGATGTTCTTCATCGATGATCACCAAGCCGAGATTCTTGAATTTGACTTTCTCCTGAATCAGTTTGTGCGTACCAATGATGATATCGATCTGCCCTTTGGCCAACCCATCCAGTGCTTGAGTTTGTTCTTTGGCTGAACGAAAGCGGGAAAGCTCGGCAATTTTCACGGGCCATTGGTCTGCAATCAAACCGAAGCGATCCGAAAAATTCTGAAAATGCTGCTCTGCCAGCAGAGTCGTAGGTACCAATACCGCTACCTGTTTGCCATCCGCCACGGCAACAAACGCGGCACGCAAGGCAACCTCGGTTTTGCCAAAGCCGACATCGCCACAGATCAATCGATCCATCGGCTTGCCGGAAGTCAAATCATTGATAACCGCCTCGATTGCCGCTGCTTGATCAGCAGTTTCCTCAAAGCCAAATCCTTCTGCAAACGCTTCATAGTCGTGCTGTTTGAAGCTGAACACATGACCTTCACGGGCTGCGCGCTGTGCATATAAATTCAGCAATTCCGCGGCGGTATCGCGCACCTGTTGCATGGCCCTACGCTTGGCCTTCTCCCATTGCCCGCTGCCCAGTTTATGCAAGGGCGCCGATTCAGGCGACACTCCGCTATAGCGCCCGATCACATGCAGTTGTGAAACGGGCACATACAGTTTGTCGCCACCTTCGTATTCCAGCGCAAGGAACTCGCTGGTTTGACCGGGTTCGCCTTCACCCAGATCCATATTGACCAGACCCAGATAACGACCGATACCGTGCTGCTCATGCACCACGGGATCGCCGGGTTTGATCTCGGACAAGTCACGCAACATCGCATCTGTCGAGGAAACTTTGCGCGCCTCGCGTTCCCGCCGTCCGTGCACATGGGTCGCGTACAGCTCGCTTTCAGTAATCAGTGCATAGCGATCAGCGTTAAGGATATAGCCGTTATACAGCGGCGCGACGCTCAGCATAAAAGGCTCGCTGCTGACCTGAAATTCCGCATAATCCTTACAAATCTTGGGAGTCAGACCATATTCATGCAGATATTCGGCTACTAATTCGCGGCGCCCCATGCTCTCCGCCAACAGTAAAACACGTCCACCGGCTAACGTAAACTCACTGACAAACGCACTGAGTTTCTCCAGCGGATTACCTGCATGACGGTCCACACGCACCGCTGGCAAGGGCTGGGTATAGGGCTCCATGACGGGATCTTTGCTGGCTTGAATGTGAATACGCGCATAAGGCTTCAGTTTGCCAAAAAAGCCATCGGTGGTCAGAAATAGCTCGCTCGGTGGCAGTAGGGGACGATCCACATCGCCCCGTAATAATTGATAACGCGATTGTGTGTCCCGCCAGAAATTTTCAACGATGGGATAAATATCCTGATGCAGGCATAACTGACTGTTCTCCGGCAGGTAATCGAACAAGGTGGCTGTTTGCTCGAAAAAAAGCGGTAGATAATACTCAATCCCTGCAGGCGTTGCGCCTTTGCTGATTTCCTTATAAATCCGGCTGCGTGAAGGATCACCTTCAAATTTTTCACGAAAATTGATACGAAAGCGCGTACGCCCCGCTTCATCCAGGGGGAGCTCACGCGCAGGCAGCAATCTGATTTCTTTGACTGGATAAATACTGCGCTGCGTATCTACATCGAATGTGCGGATCGATTCGATTTCATTATCGAGTAAATCCATGCGATAAGGCAGCGGACTCCCCATTGGAAACAAATCGACCAATCCTCCACGCACGCTGTACTCTCCCGGTGACAGCACTTGCGCTGCATGCGTGTAACCGGCCAAGGTCATCTGGCTCCGGAATGCAGGCAAATCCAGCACACTACCCTCTTTAATGAAGAACGTATGGGCTGCCAAAAATTCCTTGGGTAGCATGCGATACAGGGCAGTCGTCACCGGCACGATCAATACATCACACATTCCATTCATGACTTGATAGAGGGTCGCTAACCGCTCAGATATCAAATCATAATGAGGTGAAAACGTATCATAAGGTAACGTTTCCCAGTCTGGCAGCAAATGCACATTCAGTTCAGGCGCAAAAAATGGAAATTCTTCGAGGAGTCTTTGCGCATCCAGTGCATTCGCGGTAATGATCGTCAACGGTTTGACCCATTGCGCAAGGCGTGCCAGCTCAGCAAGGGCATGGGTGTCGCCAGAACCATCAAAGCCAGCATAACGCGTCATCAGGCCTGACGCAGGCAAAACAAATTTAGAATGCATATAATCTACGACTTCATTTTCCAAATACGATCAGTGCGCCCCCCAGACCTAACGCCGTAATGATCATGCCTAATGCAGTGCGCTTGGCGAGCAACGAACTACCAATCACCAGTATCAATCCCAGCTTGAAAAAGATATTAGAAATGGTAGCCAGCGTAATCGCAGTCACTGCTTCGGCGGCTTGCAACTTGCCAAGCTCCAGTAGGCGCAAACTACTGAGCGTGATGGCATCGACATCCGTCAAGCCGGAAATGATCGCAATCACATAAAGCCCACTGCTTCCAGCAATATCCGAAAGCCATGCGCTCAACAGCAGTACCACTGCATAAAGTACCCCAAAAGCTGCCGCCGTGGTAAGCTCAGCTGGATTTTTAGTTTCTGGTATAGAGAGCGCTGCTTGTTGATCCAAATCACGCCACCAGAAAACAGCGACGGTCAGACCAAGAAAAAGACCGGTCGCCAGTATCGGCAATAATAACGGCAATACCTCCGGAGCAATGATCGCACTAATGACGGCAAGTCTGACTAACACGATTAGATTAGCGAGCAAAATCACGACTACCGCTAATTTCACCAAATCTAGATTTTCTTCGCTACGGCGTGTAAACACCATGGTCGTAGCTGTACTGGATACCAGCCCCCCCAATGCGCCTAGCAGGACAGCACCATAACGCTGACCGATAAAACGTAGCGCAACATAGCCCGTGAGACTGATGCCGGATATCAAGACGATCATCAACCAGACTTGATGAGGATTGATGGCATCATAAGGGCCATAATTCTCGTTAGGCAAAATCGGCAAAATGATAAACGTAAGCACGGCGAACTGCAGCATCGAAATCAAATCTCGTCGATCGAGATTGTGGGTCAGACCATGTAACTCAGTTTTAAAATACAGCAAAATGGTCGTGACGATGGCAAGCATCCCCGCCAACATCGTATCACCGTACCACACGATCGCGCCCAGGCCATAACACATCAGGATAGCCACAACCGTCGTTGTGCCGGGATCAGTCAACTCATCCTGCTTACGCAAGTACGCCGCAATCGTCATGATTCCTACCAGGAGCAGCCCCCCCAAGAGCACCCAGGGTGAGTTTGTTTTATGCGACAACATGGCGGCAAGGGTACCAAACAGCGCGACCAAGGCAAATGTCCGCAACCCCGCCCTTGCCGCCGGACTGCGCTCACGCTCCAGACCAATCAATAGGCCAATGGCGAGACTGGCAGCGAATTCAGTGAGATGTTCGAGTTCTCCGCCCGGTAAGAATGCACTATTCATGACGTCAGTGAATCAATGGGAGACCAGTGTTCAAGAAGCAATTGGAGTGTAGTGTTGCCATTATACTCATTAGCTTGCACGCGAAAGACTGCATTAATAATTTGCGGCAGCGGATCTATCTGGAAAAACAATACGCCATCGTAGCTCTGGTGTGAATCGAATTTCTTCAGCTTTAATTTTAAATGCTTTTCACCCACGATACGTTGATTTTCCACATAAAAATATGCGTTAAAACTCGGCTCAGGAAAACCTTGCCCCCATACACATCCGGCTAAACAGCGTGCCAGCTCCAAATTTAACTCGTTATCATCCAAATCCCCGTCAGTTTCGATGACACGCGTCAAGTCTGCGGGCGTCAATAATGATTGACTGATTTGCTCGAAAATAGCACGGAAATCGTCGAAGCTCTGCTCATGCAGAGTCAACCCGGCTGCCGCCGCGTGACCACCAAATTTCAGAATCAGCCCGGGATGACGCTTGGAAACCAGATCCAGGGCATCCCGCAGATGAAAACCCGGGATAGAACGCCCGGAACCTTTGATTTCACCATCATTACCAGGCGCGAAGATAATTACCGGACGATGAAACTTTTCCTTGATACGTGAAGCGAGCAAACCGATCACGCCTTGGTGCCAGCTCACATCATATAGACATAAGCTGTAGGAAGGCTCGGCAGCTGATGCTTGCATTTCGATCACCGAGGCAAGCTTGACCAGCGCATCATTCTGCATATCCGCCTCGATTTCACGCCGCTGACGATTCAGCTCATCGAGTTGCGCGGCTATTTGGTTGGCCGTGAATTCATCGTCAGTGATCAGGCATTCGATGCCTAAAGTCATGTCATCGAGTCGACCGGCTGCATTCAACCTCGGCCCTATCATGAAACCCAGTTCATACGTGGAGGCTTGCCGGTGGTCACGTTTGGCCATTTGCAACAAGGCATTAATGCCGGCGCATCCTCGTCCCTTACGAATACGTTGCAAGCCTTGCTGCACCAGAATGCGATTATTGCTATCGAGCTTAACGACATCCGCCACCGTCCCCAACGCGACCAGATCGAGCAAGCTGGCCAGATTGGGCTCCTTACCGCCGGCCAGGAATACGCCTCGCTCGCGCAATTCCGCACGCAGCGCGAGCATCACATAGAAAATAACCCCTACGCCAGCAAGATGCTTGCTCGGAAAATCGCAACCCGGCTGATTGGGATTGACGATCACCGCCGCATCGGGCAACTGATCTCCGGGCAAATGATGATCAGTAATAAACACTTGCATACCCAGATCATTGGCTTCCCTAACGCCATCCACACTTGCGATGCCGTTATCCACGGTAATCAGGATATCGGGTTGCCTGTCATCACGTGTGGCGGCAAGGCGCACGATCTCAGGCGTCAGACCATAACCATATTCAAAACGATTGGGAACGAGATAATCCACGATGGCCCCGAATTTTCTCAGGGCGCGAATCGCGACGGCACAGGCTGTCGCTCCATCCGAGTCATAATCAGCCACGATGAGTAAACGTTTTCGCTCGGCGATGGCATCAGCAAGGCGTGCCGCCATGAGAGTAACGTTGCTCAACTGCGTGAATGGCAGCAATTGTGATAATTCGATCTCGATCTGCTGAGGCCGCTCGATACCGCGCGCAGCATAAATCCGCGCCAATACGGGTGGCAATCCGTATCGATGGAGCGTTTCAAAAGCGTGTTGCGGAAAACTGCGGGTTGTAATATTGGGCATTTGCCCGTTATTTTAACATCTAGCCAGGAAAAACGTTTGGAAGAGGTATAGGGTATTGCATATACTCACTATCACTATCGATTTAATCAGTCACACTGGCGAACACTTGACCGCCTGATTTGATGTGTTCAACTTTTAGCAAATGCAAGCGACGACTATCCGCGCGTAACACCGTAAACCTAAAGCTATCGACTTCTACAACTTCTCCATTCTTGGGAAGTCGACCAAATTTACTGGTCACCAGCCCACCGATCGTGTCGAAATCCTCATCACTGAAATTCGCTCCCAACGCCTCATTGAAACTCGCGACTTCGGTAATTGCCTTCACACGATAATGGCCGCTCGCATCTGCCACAATATTCGCTTCATCTTCATCAAAATCGTACTCATCCTCAATCTCCCCAACAATTTGCTCCAGTACGTCCTCGATAGTGACCAAGCCAGCCACGCCGCCATACTCATCTACCACGATGGCAATATGATTACGATTACTGCGAAAATCCTTGAGCAGAATATTGAGCCGTTTGGATTCGGGAATAAACACCGCTGGACGCAGCATGTCACGTACGATGAATTCCTCCTCGCTCGCATAGTAACGCAGCAAATCTTTTGCCAGCAGAATACCAATCACCTGGTCTTT
>CAYNXU010000055.1:0-8492 GCA_964401225.1 uncultured Nitrosomonas sp. | reverse complement strand
CTTTTTGCAACAAATTGCGGCTTGCAATAAGAAGTGGATCGTACTGGCGGATGAGTCTGAAGAACCTCATTTGGTGGTGAGTGCGCCGGCGTTGCTGCGAGCTGCACTATTCGATGAGAAATCTTTCGATCCTTTCTCATTGTGCCATCATCCTTTAGTGGTGCGTGACCCCTATTTACCTCTCGGGCAGACCCTGACGCGGTTAACCGTACGTCCGGAGCGGCCGGGCGACGATGTCATCGACGAGGATTTGATTTTAGTGTGGAGCAAAGAGGGCCATCAGCGCCGCATTATCACGGGTTCCGATTTGCTGGGGCGATTATTGCGCCGGATTGCCCGGCAGGTGCCAACATCCCTTACATCTCACATGAACGATTAAGTCAAACACTCGTATTGTCCATAGTCTGAATCATTCATAAATCTACCCGGTGAATAATGTTTTGATAGAAGCGAGCAATCTAGTCAAGATTGTTTGGTGGGAATATCATCTGGAATCGTGTTTCGAGGAGTAAGAAACTCGCAATGACTGCTTGTTTTCAGGAGGTTTCCCCTACGTATTTGTACGTATTGTAATGGCCCTAAAGATAGGGAACAATATTCATGAAGGCGGCAAGCGGATGCGTGCTGCGTGGCTACAACATCAATGAACAGGCAGGTTCTATTGTCTGAGTTTTCTTTAATTAGCATGTAGAAATTCATTAGGGGAGAACCATTATGGATATCAATGCCATTAAAATTTGTGGAATGGGTTGGCTGCGTGATCTGCCGGATTTCAGAGACTATACGCCGGAGCATAAAAAAATTAAACCGCTGCTTGCGAAGATAAAGATGGCGTCGTCATCCGCGCCTGCTTCCTTGCCCTCTTCAGTTGATTTAAGAGCGTGGTGCTCTCCCATCGAAGATCAATAGGATTACTATGAAAGAACATAGTCAAAAGAGAAAAGAACCCCTACCCCATGAAAAAGTATGGGTGACGAATGATGATTAAAAAAACAGCATGATTACGGTGCACATTTGCTGTCAAGCGACCAAATTGCCTGCGATCCAGTGATGAAAAGCGGCCTTTTTACTATGGGTGCTCTATGGCAACAATTTGGGGTGCGAGTTGATCGCCTAAGTCACATTAACGTACGGAGTCAAACCTCCAAAAAAATGAACGACTTCAGACAGCTGTACACCGTTTTGTTATTATCTTTCATCATTCGGGGTGAAGCAATGCTCTCATGTTCATTAACGTGCGCTCTCTGTACGGAAGCAATCCGGGGTTCGTGTCAGTTCGGCAGATTACGTTAGGTTGCGGGGTCAAACCACCAAAAATTTGAACAACCTCTCTCGCCACCTTCCAATACATAGTTTCTTTCATCATCAGGGGTGGCTGCAACTGCAATGACCGTTAGGTTCATGTACCGCGCAGGCTGACGTGGGATTAATCGAATTTTATGAGAACAGGGCTTTTAGCACTTACACTGATGCCTCAAGGCTGTTTCTTTATAAAGTGACACGAAACCTGCTTGGTTGGACGGGTGATACCGGTGCTTATCTCAGCACGACCATGGCTGCGATGACTTTATTTGGTGCACCCCCGGAAAAATACTGGCCCTATACCACGGTGAGGCCCGGTCCCGTATCACCTCCGCCAGCACCCGATTTTGATAGGGAGCCCCCTGCATTCTGCTATGCGTTTGCCCAAAACTATCAGTCCATTGTTTACTACCGGCTTGACCCGCCGGGGGTTACGCCGGCTGACCTCTTACAACGCATTAAATTTTATCTGGCGGGAAGTATGCCTGCTATGTTTGGGTTCACGGTTTATAGCTCCTATCAATTTTCTGGAAAGAATGGGCATTTTCCATTTCCGTGCCCAGAAGAAAATACTGTGGGCGGACATGCCGTCGTAGCGGTTGGTTATGATGATGCCAAAAAAATCAAGAATCCTATTTGTGGGAAAGAAACCAAAGGGGCTTTGCTGATCAGAAACTCCTGGGGAACTGAGTGGGGAGAGCAGGGCTATGGCTGGCTACCGTACGAATATGTCCTGCAAGGTCAAGCCGATGACTGGTGGTTGTTATTAAAACACGAATACGTAGACACCAAGAAGTTTGGGTTGTAATGGTTTAGGGAGAGGTAATATTTGAGCCTCTCTCTAATCTCAAAATTGGTGGAGTGCATTGGGTCTAACAGGCGGTTGAAAAAACTATCTAAATTGCTGCTGCAGTGTTAGAAACAGGCTCGAAATGCTCATCTATCAGACATAAGCATCATCTTTGTTCGGCACATACGCCTGCGCTACAGGCGTGAGTTCTAATGCTGTTTGCTGCGTTTTGCTTATGCCACCTGTTTATTGTCTGACACCAACTACCTGGAAAGCATTTTTCAATGGCCTGCTACGAGTTAGCATTTCCAAGGTCCTTGCAAAATGGTTGGCGTTGTGAAAGTTCTTATTTGATAGAGTTCCTGTTTACACAGGAATAATTTGCTGCTCTATAAAGAGCGATCATAAAATCCGTCCAACAAGCGAGAGTTTTTCATCCACCCAAATATCTTGTGGACTGATAAATCCTTTGGGGTTGTAGGCAAACTCTTTCCCTGCGTGAGAGAAGCATTCATAGACCAATTCAGAGCAAATGTATTCACTGTCTCGTTCTTTCTTGCCTACCCCCAGTGTGATACGTGCCAAAATCTTGGCAATTTCATCCTTGTCATAGGGCTTGGTCAATGTGTCGATCCCAAAAGTGGATAGGCCAGCGATAGTATTGGCGGTGACGTCTTTGCAACGCGCGAGTACCGCACGCCCTTTGTAGGGCTTGCTGTTTTCATAGTCACTGAGGTATTTCGATAAAGGGGCGAAGCGAACACCCATGTCCTCCACGCTTTCCAATAATAATATCCGGTCGATAGTGTCGAGTCGAAACACAATGCCGACATGGCTCCAGGGGCTATCGGTTACTTTCTGAATTGCCTTGGAAACCAAGTAATCGCCGGATGCGAAGAAAAGATCTCCCGACATTAGCTTTGCACGCATGTCTGAGTAAGGAAGAACAGGGAGTGCTTTGATATCTTTGCTTGTGATGGGCGATCCCATTTATTACTCCTTCACGATAGTCATAATTGTTTCATGGTAGACACTAAGAGCTTCATAGACGTGATCAGTTTTTGTCTAAACAATAACGTATCCCAGAAGCTTGTTTCTCATTTTTTTGGTAGCATCAGTAATGCGGTTGCATCGATGGGTATAATTCTACCTATTGTCAGTCTAATGAAATATTAGAAAAGCATAAAGGGCATCTCTAAAAATCCAAATTTCGTCACAACACTTTGTTACTCGCAAAAAATGTTTCCTTACATATCAATCATATGCTGCGTCAATATTTTTTTTCGTGCCTCGTTTTGTATAAAACTTTGAATTTTTAGAGACGCCCTAAATAGGATGGAGCTTCATTACCTCTGTTACTTCGCTTGCTGACTTTTACGCCTTTTTCAGGGACAATCAGCCTACTATGGAAAATACACCGACATTGGAATTACGCGGTATCAGCAAGGCTTACACAAACGGGCGGCAGGTGCTGTCCGATTTGTCGTATACTCTGGCCGCAGGCGAATACGTGGCAATCATGGGAGATTCGGGGGTCGGTAAATCGACGCTGTTAAACCTGATTGCCGGATTGGATGCGCCCGATACCGGTGAGATATGGGTCGATGGGGTGGCATTATCAGCACGCGATGACGATGCTGCCACTATCCTACGGCGGCGTCATTTTGGATTTGTTTTCCAAGCGTTTCACGTGTTACCGCATTTGACCTTGTTGCAAAACGTCTCGCTGCCGCTGCTGCTCAATCATTTACCACTCGATCGTGCCGAAACCATGTTGACCGAGGTTGGACTGATGGGGCGCGAGCAGGATTTTCCGCGCCAATTGTCGGGCGGAGAGTTGCAGCGTGTGGCGATTGCCCGTGCCTTGGTGCATCGCCCACGTTTGATTCTGGCCGATGAGCCGACAGGCAATCTCGATCCGGATACCGCGCAGGAAATTCTGCAATTGATGCGCGCTGAAATCAAAGCCAACGGTGCTGCGGGTATTATCGTCACCCATTCGCAGGCAGCCGCGGCCACGGCCGATCGTATCCTGCTGCTGACCAAGGCTGGTTTGCAGCCGCTAGAGGGTGGATCAAACGCATGAACCGTAATTTGCTATTCCGCTGGCTCACGTTGGGCGAGTGGCAGGCGCATCGCTTGCAAATCGTGGTGTCGATCATTGCCATCATGCTGGGCATCGCCATGGGGTTTTCGATTCATCTGATCAATACCGCAGCGGTCAGTGAATTTTCAGCAGCCGTTAAAAGCCTCTCGGGTCAATCCGACTTTCAGGTACGCGCAACGCAACCGACTTTCGATGAGATGCTCTATCCGAAATTGGCGCAACATGCAGGGGTAGCACAGGCCAGCCCGATACTGGAAATCCAGGCTGCTATTCCCGGTAAAGCGGATGAAATAAGAAACACCACACTGAAAATTCTTGGGATCGACATGCTGCGAGCGATTACCGTGACGCCAGATTTGCTCGGCGTGCCCGCTGAAGACCGTCCCTTCGACATGCTGATGGAGGATGCTATTTTTCTGTCACCGGCAGCGATGGAATGGCTGGAAGTGAAGGAGGGCGATGCGTTACCGCTGCGTCTCGGTACGAAAACTGTGACATTGCGGGTGGCGGGTGGATTGGTCAGGGCCCATGCTGGGCAGCGTATCGCCGTCATGGATATTGGCGCGGCCCAATGGCATTTTGACCATGTGGGCGTGTTGTCGCGCATCGACCTGAAGTTGAAGCAAGGTATTTCCCATGAGGGATTCAAGGCGGCGTTGGAACGCGAATTACCCAACCACTATTTGGTGATCGAAACAGCCGATCAGGAAAAACGTATTCATAACATGTCGCGCGCGTACCGGATCAACCTGAATGTACTGGCGCTGGTTGCATTGTTTACCGGCACTTTCCTGGTATTTTCAGCGCAGGTATTGTCTACGCTGAGACGGCGTCCACAATTTGCGCTGCTGCGCGTACTCGGTCTGACACGCAAACAAGTCCTCTGGCAAATCCTGCGCGAAAGCAGCTTGCTTGGTATCGTGGGATCGCTGCTAGGACTTGGATTCGGTTATATCTTGGCGGCGACCGCACTGCGTGTGTTCGGCGGCGATCTCGGCGGGGGATTTTTTCCTGAGATTCAGCCGAGCGTGCAATTCGATCCGATGGCGGCATTACTCTTTTTTGCGCTAGGTGTGGGTGTGACCTTACTCGGCAGCCTGATGCCCGCTTGGGAAGCCGCACGGGCGCATCCTGCACCCGCACTCAAGTCAGGCAGTGAGGAGATCGCTCTGGCGGGATTGCGCACGTCCTGGCCTGCTTATAGCTGCCTGGTGTTGGCAGCCATCTTGACGCAACTGCCGCCGGTTGCTGAGCTACCTATTTTTGGCTATTTCTCGGTGGCTTTGCTCATGATCGGGGGTATCCTCTGGATGCCATCGCTTGCCTCTTCGTTTTTTGCCTGGCTATTCAGCGTGTTTAACCGGCTGCCATCCGGTGCGTTGACTAAGTTAGCATTGGCCAGGCTAGCGAATGCACCGCAGCAAGCAGCCATTGCTTTAAGCGGGGTGCTGGCGAGTTTCAGTCTGATGGTGGCGATGGCGATCATGGTAGCGAGTTTCCGCATCTCGATCGAAGACTGGTTGACGCATATTTTGCCTGCCGACGTCTATGTGCGCACAGAGGTTCGCCAGGATGCAGTAGGCTTCTCGCCGCAGGAGCAACAAATGATTGCAAATGCGGCAGGGATCGAACGGATCGACTTCATACACTCATTACAGATTACCTTGGATCCAATCCGGCCTACCGTTACGCTGATCGCCCGGCCGATCGATTTAGCCGATCCAGGCAATACCTTGCCAATGACTGATGACGTACTGGCTTCCGCTGAGCTGCCGTCCGATGCGATCCCCATCTGGGTATCGGAGGCGATGGTCGACCTGTATGATTATCAAGTGGGCAAGCGCGTGACTTTGCCATTGAGCGATGTGCCACAGGATTATATCGTTGCGGGCGTGTGGCGTGATTACGGACGCCAGTTTGGTGCCATTCAAATGCAGTTGAGCGATTACCAGGTCATAACGGGTGAATTGCAGGTCAATGAAGCCGCGCTTTGGCTACAACCCGATATGACGGCAACACGCATCATCGCCTTACTGAAGGCGTTGCCTTTTGGCGAAACGCTGACGTTCTGGCAGCCCAATGAGATCCGGACGATCAGCTTGAAGATTTTTGACCGCAGCTTCACGGTCACTTATTTACTCGAATTGATCGCGGTCGGTGTGGGCTTGCTTGGGGTAGCAGCCAGCTTCTCGGCGCAGGCATTGAGGCGGATCAAGGAATTTGGCATGCTGCGCCATATCGGCGTTACGCGCGGCCAGATTTATCGCATGCTGGCATTGGAGGGAGGATTATTGGCAGGCTTTGGGATCGGTATTGGTTTCTTGTTGGGTGGCTGCATCAGCCTGATCCTGATTTTCATCGTCAATCCACAGTCGTTTCACTGGACGATGCAGCTCCATCTGCCGTGGCAATGGCTGATCAGCATGGCGCTCGCCATGCTGATAGCGGCAGCGCTGACCGCATTGCTGGCTGGGCGGCAAGCAGTATCGGGTAATGTGATACGTGCAGTCAAAGAAGATTGGTAAGGAAAATTTGTGATGCGTAAATTATTCATACTGCTTTTAGGGCTGGCGACGCTGGGAATATCGCTGGCGGCACCTCCCGTGCATACCCCCGTCACGCCCAGGCCGTTGGTGTTTCCGGAGGATTTCGGCTCCCACGAGGTTTTCCGTATTGAGTGGTGGTATGTAACGGGCTGGCTGGAGATGCCTGATCAGCAGCCCTTGGGTTTTCAAGTGACCTTTTTTCGTTCTGCTACCAGTCACGATGAGGATAATCCGAGCCGCTTTGCACCTAAACGGTTGATCGTCGGGCATGCGGCGCTGTCCGATTCGATGGTCGGCAAGCTGTTGCATGCAGAGAAGAGCGCGCGCGAGGGTTTCGGTCTCGCTTATGCCAAAGCAGGCGATACCGATGTGAAGCTCGATGACTGGTATTTTGTACGGCAAGCGGATGGCCGCTACCGCACCTACACCGAAGGGGAAGATTTCGCCCTGGAACTCACTCTGACGCCGACGCAGCCACTCATGCTGCAGGATTTGGAAGGCTTCTCGCGCAAAGGACCCAACCCGGAGCAAGCAAGCTATTATTACAGTGAACCACATTTGCAAGTGAGCGGCACCGTGACGCGCGAGGGTAAGAGCCTGTCGGTGAAGGGCAGCGCGTGGCTCGATCATGAATGGTCGAGTGAGCTCCTGCATGAGAACGCGGTGGGATGGGATTGGGCCAGCGCCAATCTCGACGATGGCTCGGCGCTGATGGTGTTTCAGATACGCGGCAAGGACGGTCAAAAGGTCTGGGCACATGCCGGTTTGCGTGATGCTTCTGGAAATATGACGATTTTCTCACCCGATGAGATCAGCTTTCACCCTATCCGCACCTGGCGCTCCCCACACACTGACGCGGAATACCCGGTCGAAATGCGCATCAAGATCAAGGATGTCGAATGGGTGTTGACACCGCTGATGGACGATCAGGAACTCGATTCGCGCCAATCGACCAATGCCGTGTATTGGGAAGGCGCAGTCACCTTCACGCGCGATGGCCAACCCGCAGGGCGCGGCTACCTTGAGTTGACAGGCTACTTTAGACCATTGTCGATGTAGCTGGCAGGGAGAACATGAAGCTCAGCGACAACGAAATTCGTGATATCACGCATTTTTCGGTGTTTTTATTCGCAGGATTCCATCACCCAAGCCGAAGCAACCCTCAAGGACAAGCAGAGCAAGATTGTGGTGGAGAAGGGCCAGATTGTGAAAGTGAGTAGGGATAAGGACGGCGTGATCACCGGCGTGCAACTGACCCGGCACTGGACCGACTGGATCGATTACTGGTCGGTGGATTTTGACTTCGAAAATAAGCGTGAGATTATTCGTGTCAAAAAATCCCCTGCGGGCAGGGTGCGCTGGACGGTTTGGAATCTCCTCAGATGACATTGGTTGAATACGAAGAGGTATGGACGGGAGACTATGTGTTCGAGAACGAATGGCAAAGCTTCCGCACCAAAAAGGATCGTTCGTTGGAATTGATCAGCCTATTCCATGAAGTCATCCCGGGACGGCGCAAGATCGCAGTGAAAGTGGTGGATATTTTTGGCAATGACACCATGACGATTGTGGAGGTGAGGGTGTGAAAGTAACATTGCCAGAGATTCGACATGATCTGCCAGGATTCCAATCATTAGTCAGCTTAGAAGCTAAAACAAAAGATTGCATCTTTGATGAAATTGATGTCGACATGATTGCAACCTCTTGGTTTGATGCTGATATGTGTGCTGCATTTGGAGCAATTTTC
>CAYNXU010000054.1:0-8607 GCA_964401225.1 uncultured Nitrosomonas sp. | reverse complement strand
AGAGGTGCCCTTTATAGTGAGCAATCGTCGCACTGGGTTCTGGCTCACTTGCCTCAAAATCTAACTCTACCTTTGCACCATCTGGATCGTGACAAAAAAGCTGCCAGGAATGTTCGCCTACCATCCGATGCAACTTATACTCAATACCATACTGGTTCAGGGTATCAATAACCGACTGGAGATTAGAGGCAGTAAACGCCATATGATCGATCACGCCCTGCGCCTCCGCAGGTAACGGCCTACCCGCAATGATATGCAAAATAGCGTGATCTCCCGAATAAAGCCAAGCACCGGGGAAAGCAAAGGGTGGACGATAACCTTCTACCAACCCTAGCACATCAATGTAAAAAGCTTTGCATTTTTCCAGATTGCTGGTCAGCACTGTAAAATGATTCATACCGTCAATGGCCATATTGATCTCCCTTTAGATTCGTATTACAGATTCCAGTTGAGTGCATAGTAATTGTTAGGCGAGAACAATGTTGCATCAACCTTTCAGGTTGATCAATGAAAAATTAATGTCGATCTGCTATAACATTTTCAATAGCAATTCGATATCGATTAATAAATGGAACTGATGGGCTGCGAAGTCAGATCTGAAATTAACACATTTCAATACGTTCAGAAGACCTATGCGGTTCTAATTTTTCAAAGTCACACGAATTCTGAAAGTATGGAATAACCCTCATTGAAAGTACTGATAAGAAATCAGTACTTTCAATCCATTATGATGAACTGTCATTCAATGTGTCAGCGTCGCTTCAATCTCCGCAAATGTCTTGGCAACACCGGTCGGTGGGATGGCAGCGCCTAGCTGCTTCTCAATTTGAGTCAATGAAAAGATTCCACATATCAACGGTTTTCCATAGACATCCTTTTCCATTACCAAGGTATGCTGTCGTCCAGCCTCACGCAAACTGGCAATCACATGCCCAACCTTGGCGAGACGCACTTCTTCGATAGGAATCGCTTCTAGGCAATCAAGAGGCGTCATGATATCCGAGACCAAAATTTCATTATGCTTCACACGATGTTCTTGAATAAAGCGCAAAGGTTTCTCTCCTAGAATATCTGAAGCAGTAATCACACCTTGCAGATAGTGATCACCATTTAATACAAACAACGAGCGCACACCACGTTGCATCATATAAGCATTGGCTAGCTCCATAGTTGCATGGGGATCTATTTCAGCCACATGACTATGCCGCAAATCTGTCATGATCTCGAACGCGGGTGATTCCATTGTTACTGATCTTGGTGGAGTTGGATGAGAAATTCGGACAGCACCGATTAAGCGCTGCGCAGGAAGTACAGGGTATTCAAACATGGCAGAATCCTCCTGGTTGTGGGTAAGTCCGTGAAATGAATAGGATCAAACTCAAGGCTATCCTATTTGCCACTCTACGCCTATCAAAATAAAGGGTCAATATGGCGTTTGCAACACATCATGGACACCGCGCACCTTAATCGATATCCACCAGTTGAGCCATAAATACTCAAGCTGATTTGGCCCGTCAGTACTTTTTATCCATATGCGAATTAGTTGACAGGCTGGTGGAGCCTGTAAAAAAACACCTGTTAAATTAAATCCGCTAACGTTCGATCAAGCACCCTTTGAATAATTGGCGGGCACGCTGATACGCTAGTGCTGCGAGTGCAAGATCTCCAAGCGCAAGCCCGCGAAATATAAATGCAGTCTTCTCATTATCTGAGCACCGCCCTGCGATGTCACCATTCACCAAACCCGTCAAATCACCCACTACTAGATCAGGATCCACCAAAGGTGTTGTCATCTGTGCTTCTTGTTCGCTATCGTCAATGATAATACGGTTGAATATAGGCATGCTCGCATTTATCCAGGAGGCTGCTAAATCGACTACAATGGCAGACGCACCAGGCTTCAACCAGCATGCATCCAGAAAAGGAACAAGTTCAGGAGTAAGCGTCACCGTCGAAATCACTAGATCAGCCCCCCTCACTGCTTCTTCAGCATTTCTGCTAGCAACCGCTAACAAACCAAGCGCTTCTGCTGCCTGACAAAACGTTTCTCGATTCGCGCTCCCACGGCCAAACGCTCGAATTTCTTTTAAAGGAAACAAAGAAGAAAAAGCTTGTAAATGACTGCGTGCCTGGATACCGCAACCGATAAAAGCAGCTATCGAAGCATCCGGTCTCACAATTCGCTTGGCAGCAACTGCACTCAGCCCGGCTGTACGAACTGCAGTGATCCAATTGCCATCCAAGATAGCCAATGGTATACCCGTATCGCTATCGAGGAGGGTCACCAATGAATTAATATCAGGCAATCCACGTTCTCGATTGCGCGGATTGAGGATCAACGATTTGACGGCCAGAAAGGGAGGATCATCAGCAGCGGACAATGTTGCCATCATATAGCGGCCATCCGGTGGCGTAATAACAGCCTTTGGCGCATTCCAAACCTGCGATCTTCGACGGCCACGCAAAAGATGTTCAATGCTGTCGATGACTTCCTGTGTAGTCAATACTAGACTCTCTAGCGTGCCATGAGACAAATACACTATATTTTCAGATAGTTTCATATTAACAATCTATTTCTGGCTATCTAACCATTTAAGTAATTATGTAACAGCCGGATTGCACATGTACCGCAGCAACCGTTTAGCTCATCGCCGATTACTCAATCGTTCTCAGGGGCAAAATTCCACTCAATGTAGCAAAGCATTGATCCCGGCTGGTCACTAGGAAATCCTGTAAATACGGCAGGGACGCGGTTTCCTTGCGCGTCGACACGAACAAATCACTCCATAGTCCGTTGGCACCAATCCGCCGGGCAATAACATAATTATGATCGACATAGCTTTTGATTCCCCAGCTAGGCAATGCTGCGATTCCGCGGCGGCTTGCCACCAATTGCAAAATAGCCACCGTTAACTCCGCTGTCCTGCGTTGCCAGGATATTCCCTCTGGCATCAGTACTTTACTGATCAGATCAATACGTTCTTCCGGAACAGGATAAGTAATAAGGATTATATTGGCAAAATCTGTTGCATTTAGAAACCGTTTTTTGCCGAGTTCATGACCTGGCGCAAGAACCGCTAATATCTCGAAACGAAACAGTGGATGGTGAACAATGCCTCGTTGCGGTTTGTTTTCAGACCCAATAACAATATCCGCCTCTCCCTGCCTTAGCAGCTTAATGGGATCAGCATGAAATCCGGAAACTAGATCCAATTCTACTTCCGGCCAATGCTCGCGAAAGGTGTCCATAATCGGCATCAACCAGTCAAAGCAGGTATGGCATTCCAAGGCGATGCGTAAATTTCCGCCAGTTCGCTGTGAAATCCTGACGAGATCCCGCTCGGCCGCCTGCACCTCTGTGATGACCTTCTCTGCTAGCAGGACAAGGCGTTTTCCCGCGTCGGTCAGTTGAATGGCATGCCCCTGCCGTTGAATCAGCGGCAACTGATAATAATCCTGCAATGCCTTAATTTGATGGGAAAGCGCCGATTGGGTAAGGTGCACGCGTTCAGCGGCAAGTGAAACACTACCCGTTTCCTGGAGTGCAGCTAAAGTTCGTAGGTGACGTAATTCAAGCATACATGAAAATTATTCATAATTATTAAAAAAACTTTCATTTGATTCATAGTATAACACACCACACAATCTTGGCTTTCACACTACACTACAAGAAGAGTAACGATGGCCCTGACACACAATCTAGGATTCCCACGCATAGGCGCAAAACGGGAACTAAAACATGCACTCGAAGCCTATTGGCGCGGAGATATCGATACAAAGCAGCTACAACAACAAGCGAAGGCTATTCGTAAAAATAACTGGCTTCTGCAAAAAAATATCGGTATCGATCTGATCCCTGTCGGCGATTTTGCCTTGTATGACCATATGCTCAATATGACCGCGTTACTTGGCGCAATCCCCGAGCGTTTCAATTTGAGCCAATATGAAACCATGCTCGATGTGTATTTTGCCATGGCGCGTGGGACATACCATCAACCCGCGATGGAAATGACCAAATGGTTCAACACCAACTATCACTTTATCGTTCCGGAATTCAAGCGACACACACAATTTCATATTGCTTCCGAGCAACTGTTTGACGAAATCGCCGAAGCCCAAGCATTGGGTATTGCCCCCAAGGTAGTATTGATCGGTCCGCTAACGTATTTATTTCTAGGCAAAGAAACAGAAACAAATTTTAATCGCTTGGAGTTATTGCCTCGTCTACTGCCTGCTTATCGTGAGCTTCTGGCTAGCATTGCATCACTCGGCGTACAGTGGGTGCAGATGGATGAGCCTTTCTTAGCACTTGACCTGGAGGAAATCTGGTTAGATAAACTGAGCGAAGCCTATACAACCTTACAGGAAAGTGGTCCACAGCTACTGTTGGCAACCTATTTTGACGCTGTCGATGATCATGCGGAAAGACTCAAAGCTTTACCTGTCGACGGCCTTCATATCGATATATGTCGCGCGCCGCATCAGCTCGATACCTTTCTTGCCGATTACCCGGCAAATAAGGTGCTTTCACTCGGCATCATCGATGGGCGCAACGTATGGCGCGCCGACCTCTCCCAGTCGCTAGCAACCTTGACTACAGCACAATCGATTTTAGGTGAACGATTATGGATTGCACCCAGCTGCTCGCTGTTGCATTGCCCGGTCGATCTTGCTCTAGAAACCAGACTTGATTGCGAGATCAAAAGCTGGCTTGCTTTCTCGGTACAGAAACTCAATGAAATTGCGACACTCGGACGCGGATTGAACCTAGGTAAAGCATCCATCGAAACATTTCTGGAAACATCTACTCAAATCAGACAATCAAGACAGCAATCCGACCGGATACACAATCCGGTCGTGCAAGAACGGCTGAAAAGATTAACGCAGCACGATTGCCAGCGTCACCTTCCCTTTGTGCAACGACAAACTCTGCAACAACAGTATTTTCAGTTACCGTTATTGCCGACCACCACCATCGGTTCTTTTCCTCAGACAATTGAAATTCGTAAAGCACGGGCAGCTTTCAGAAAAGGAGAACTCAGCCATCTCGACTATCTCAGCGCTATGCGTACTGAAATCCAAAATGTCATTCAAAAACAGGAGGACATCGGGCTCGATGTCCTCGTGCACGGCGAAGCCGAACGCAATGATATGGTCGAGTATTTCGGCGAGCAACTATGGGGATACGCTTTCACTGAAAATGGCTGGGTACAAAGCTATGGCTCGCGGTGTGTTAAACCACCGATTCTCTATGGTGATATTTACCGCCCAGAAGCCATGACAGTCAACTGGATCAGTTATGCCCAAAGCCTGACCAATAAACCGGTCAAAGGCATGTTGACTGGGCCGGTAACCATGCTGATGTGGTCATTCGTGCGCGATGATCAACCCTATTCTGACACAGCGTTGCAACTTGCCCTTGCCATCCGCGACGAAGTCAACGATTTGGAGCAGGCGGGAATTGGCATGATCCAGATCGATGAGCCCGCCTTCCGCGAAGGGCTTCCGCTTAAACAAGCGGCTTGGCACGACTATCTGCAGTGGGCGGTAAAAGCCTTCCGCATTGCAAGTTCAGGCGTAAAAGACGAAACACAGATTCACACCCATATGTGCTACTCAGAGTTTAACGACATCTTGCCTGCCATTGCCGAAATGGATGCAGACGTTATTACCATTGAAACCTCGCGCTCGCGCATGGAATTGTTGGATGCGTTCGTGCGGTTTGCTTACCCCAATGAAATCGGTCCAGGCGTATATGACATTCACTCCCCGCGCATTCCCGATACCCCTGAGATGCTGGTGTTATTGGAAAAAGCGCTGCAACACATTCAGCCTCGACAATTATGGGTCAATCCCGATTGCGGTCTAAAAACTCGGGGCTGGCCGGAAACCCAAACCGCATTGGAAAAAATGGTCAATGCTGCACGTATTCTGCGTGATAGGTTAACTGCCTGATACTATCAACAGAAGGGTTTAACCAAAGCTCTGTTTAAAAAGAATGTGACACAAAATTCATTAGCCAGTAAATTTATTACGTCTTTGATATGCGGCGATGATTGCCGCATATCATTAACAATACAGACTATGCCCCCTGAATGTTGAGAAAACAGATACTGTTGGAACTGTTCCGGAAACACCTCCACTCACGCAGCAAGGACTTAGGCAACAAAATAAGGAGCTGGATTGTCATTCATAGACACTTCCAGGCTCTTTTATGTTGGAAGAATCACACACTGAACAGCTATTGATCAAAAGGCTTTAGATGTCCTTTGAAAACCTTGACTAAGCAGTTACTTTCTTCTCGTCTCATCATTACATTATCTGCCCTTCAGCTTTAGCAACTCATCATCCAATCCATACCGGATTACGTCTATTCGATTAGCATGCTGTGAAATAAAATCACCCGTTATAACTGGAAATTGAAATGGGAAGAATGCTGGATTGCTCAGCAACAAGCTGAGCGTTCCTTTTGCTTCAGGAACAACATGAAGTGCGGACTCTAGCATTAAGATGACCAGATCATTAGACATACTTATCGAATCTGATTTCACATAACATCCCTTAGTTTTGGAATCTCTTAGCACATCCCATGCAACAAAGGATCGGACGGTATAACGGGCATTTCTGGCAACCGTTTCTCTATCACCATATTGCTCTTTCAAACGAGAAAATATCTGCGTTTGTGTAATTTGATCTTGCAAATTCAACAATCGACCAACTTGCTTTGCCACATTGAACCAGAATGGATATGAAGCAGAGATAATGGCCCAATGCAGTGGCAACCACTCGACAACAGGCAGGTTCTTTGCTATGGATAGTGCATCATCGCGCAAAGAAATTAAATCGTTTTCTGGTGAAAACCAGGAAGCTAAAATTCCAATCGCCATCCCATAAGTTTTTTTACCTCGATCACCCATGCCTCCGCTTTGTTTTTGCGTAGCCAAGTAATCATCAAGTTCTAAACGGATTTCTTTTTCGGACATTCCAGCCAGTATCATCTGAACAGTTCGATCCATCCAGTGTTTTTGAATCGTTTGTTTAATACCAAGTTTTTCAAATCTTTTGTCCATCACCGTGTTCTCCTTTCAAACTTCACAAGGGGCACGATGACTTCCTCGATGGCTACACCGCCGTGACCTACGATGGCCTCTCCTGGGCTGACAAATGCGTCGCGGCCACTGGCCACCAGAGGGAAATAGTCCGCTGGCAATCCAACCGGCTGCCACTCGTGAGCAAACGGGAAGGCTCCAGCCACCTGAGCGCGGAGTTCCGGCGTGGGATAAACACGAACACGCTCGCCGCGAGTTTCGGCAATCACACCCTCAGACGGGCGGCCTTTCCCTTCGCATTGGATGTTGCCGTGATCGGCTGTCAGCCAGACCTCATAGCCGTATTCCAGCAGATGGCCGACCAGAGCGGCCAGGAACCCACCCTGACACCACTGCTTGATCTGGTTGTGCATCCCGGCCGAGCCGAGTTGCATGCCGTGCATGATCTTGTCGACCTTGTCCACGACCAGCCCCACCACCTTTGTCTTCCCGGGGTGGATTGCGGAGTCGAGGACGCCTGCAACATCGCTGTCGCCAAGGCCGCGCTGGTAAGCGACATCCAGCCGGGACAGGCCATGACCTTCCCAGAACTGCTTCCAGAGCTTCTCCTCACTATTGGTCGAGTTGATGGATGACGGAAAATAAAGTGGCGGTTTGCCCGAAAAAATTGATTGCCGCGATACCGAGGTCAGCGTCGGAATCCAGGCGAAAGTCGCTGATTCGCGCATAACCAGATTGGCGTCCTGCTTTTGCAGAAGCTGACGAATGGTCACCCACTGATCCAGGGCCAGACCATCCACCACAATCAATGCTGCACGGCTGCTACCGGAGTCCTCGATATCCCGAGCCAGACGGCGCGGCACATGGTGGAGCATGGCCGGATTGGTCGGCGGCAAGTTGATCAGGCTGGAGTAGTGGTCGGCCAGCCAACCGGCAAAGATACGGTTAATACGATCTTGCAAACCGCGAATGGACTCTAATAAACACGAATCATCTTGCATAAATTTGTGTTCATTCGTGTTTATTCGTGGCTCGTTATAAACCAGTGCCAAGAGTTCGGCCCATTTCATCGCAAAGGCGGTCCACTCAGAATAACGAGATTCCGCTGTCGGCACCTCTTTTTCGACAAGGCCAAGCAGACGAGAGATCCGCAGCTCATTATCATTCACATCGGCAGATGCAAGGCCGCTTCTAACCCAAGATCCGGCCACTACTTCGATGCCAGATGCCTCGACCGGCGTAAGTTTCCCTTCCAGGAACAAGTTGTCGACATAAACTTTAATATCATGATGATCGAACGGCAAGAGATTAGGTCCTGAATACTTGAGACCATATTGAGGCTGACGCCCATCATGCATGGTTCGCACTGGCTGGGTACTGCTTTGCGATGCCCAAATCTGATTTCCTACTGAGTTGTTAGGTGAATCCTCTATGAGCTGATCAATCTTTCTCAAGCTATTTAGAAAAATAGGCCACCTCTCCTGCAGAAAGGCAAAAAATGCCTTCTCATCGGGAACAATTTCTTCCAAGGGCCAAACCTTGAATCCATCATGGCCTT
>CAYNXU010000053.1:0-8707 GCA_964401225.1 uncultured Nitrosomonas sp. | reverse complement strand
GAAGGAAGAAAAAGTGCTGGCCTGGCTAGAGACTGATCTGAATACGCAATTGCATTTTTCTTCCGGCATAGTCGTGGTAACCAATCAGCGACTTTTAGCGAAAATGACGGAAGAAGAGAACTGGCATGACTGGGGCTATCAGCCAGGTTTAATGCTGACGTGCCGTGATCATGCCGGCGTGGGTAATCTTGAGTTATTTGATGCGCACGCGCGGCTTGCTCATTGGTGCTATACATTGGGCAAGGATGCGCAGGCGAATCTGCTCATGACGGAATTTACTCAACAACTAAACTTCCCTCTGACTGGGGAAACACGAGGACAGCCCGTTTCAGTCATGTGTCCGAAATGTTCGGCAGTTTTATCGAATGATCAGGAAACGTGCCCAGTCTGTGATCAGGATACTCATATTCCTCCTTCCACTTGGACATTGTTTCGTCTATGGCGCTTTGCGAGGCCATACAAAGGGCGTTTGCTCGCAGGCTTCCTGCTGATGCTTGGCAGCACAGCAGCGACGCTCGTTCCTCCCTATCTGACCATGCCTTTGATGGATAATGTACTGATTCCCTATCAAAGCGGTAAGCCGATCGATGTAAATCTTGTGACCCTTTATCTTTACGGTCTGCTGGGTGCAGCGCTGCTGGCCTGGATATTAGGCTGGTCACGGACTTACCTCCTGGCTAAAGTATCTGAGCGTATTGGCGCAGATTTACGGACAACGACCTATGAGCATCTGGTTAAGCTTTCACAAGAATACTTTGGCGGTAAGCGAACAGGAGATTTAATGGCGCGGATTGGTGCAGAAACTGATCGTATCAATCTTTTTATTTCACTCCATCTGCTCGATTTTGCCACGGATGTGATCATGATGGCCATGACCGCCATTATTCTGGTTTCCATCAATCCGTGGCTGGCGCTGGTTACTCTTTTACCGTTGCCGATTATTGCCTGGTTGATTCACCTGGTTCGGGATAGATTGCGCACGGGCTTTGAAAAAGTCGACCGTGTCTGGGCAGAGGTCAATAATGTACTTGCCGATACCATTCCAGGGATTCGTGTGGTCAAGGCTTTTGCCCAGGAAGAACGCGAGGTGGCCCGCTTTCGTGCAGCCAATCAGCACAATCTGGAAATCAATGATCGAGTCAACAAGGTTTGGGCGTTATTTACTCCGACAGTCACATTATTGACTGAAATTGGATTGCTGGTGGTATGGATTTTTGGTATCTGGCAGGTATCGCAGGATCAAATTTCAGTCGGTGTGCTGACTGCTTTTCTGGCCTACATTGGCCGTTTTTATCTGCGGCTAGACTCAATGAGCCGGATTGTTTCAGTCACGCAGAAGGCGGCGGCTGGAACCAAGCGTATTTTTGATATCCTGGATTATGTTTCCAGTGTGCCAGAGCCAGTCAAACCCGTTCATTTACCCGCGATTACAGGCCATATCGAATTGCGCAATGTGGGTTTCCGGTACGGAACGCGCAGTGTCACGCGCGATATCAACCTGGTAATCGAGCCGGGTGAGATGATTGGATTGGTTGGGCACAGCGGTTCAGGTAAGAGCACACTCATCAATCTGATCTGCCGTTTTTACGACGTAACGGAAGGTGCGATTCTGATCGATGGGGTGGATATACGTTCCCTGTCAATCGCTGAATATCGCAAGCATATCGGCCTGGTGCTGCAAGAGCCCTTTCTTTTCTTTGGCACGATTGCTGAGAATATCGCTTATGGCAAACCCAATGCAACGCGTAAGGAGATCATCGCAGCAGCACGTGCAGCGTACGCGCATGAATTCATTTTGCGCCTGCCGCACGGTTACGATTCTCTGGTGGGCGAACGCGGACAAGCGCTTTCGGGGGGCGAGCGCCAGCGTATCTCGATTGCCCGTGCCTTACTGATTGATCCACGTATTTTGATCCTCGATGAAGCGACCTCTTCGGTTGATAGCAAAACTGAGAAAGAGATTCAGGAAGCGCTCGATAATCTTGTGCAAGGTCGAACGACGCTCGCTATTGCACACCGATTGTCCACTTTGCGCGAAGCCAACAGATTAGTGGTGCTTGATCGAGGAGAAATCATCGAGGTAGGCAATCATGCTGAACTGATGGCGCGCCAGGGGTATTACTATCATCTTTACCAGTCGCAGTTGCGCAATGTTGATACGGAAGATCATCTGGTTGATCTGGATGCTGAATCTGGCGCCAGGGGAGGTCGAGCATGAGTCGGCCTGATTATCAGTTGAGTCGGAATGCTTTTGGACGACTGGTTTTTGTGGATAAAGATCATCTGACGCATGAGGGTGTCGTGCCCATCAGGGCGTTTCCGATGACAGCACCTGAGCAGGGAATCGCACTGGTCAATACGCATGGCCAAGAGCTCGCCTGGGTCGAATGCCTGGATGAATTACCCGAAGATTTTCGTGCTCTGGTCGAGGCAGAGCTTGCGAGCCGTGAGTTTATGCCCGAGATCAAACGGATTGATAAAGTGTCAAGTTTCATCACGCCGAGTACCTGGTGGGTTAAAACAGATCGGGGCGATACCACTTTCGTGCTCAAGGGCGAAGAAGATATTCGCCGCCTCTCAGCTATCGCTTTGTTGATCACCGATAGTCACGGCATACATTTCTTGATTCGCGATCGTTTGACGCTTGATCGTCAAAGCAGCAAACTGCTCGACCGTTTTCTTTAAGGGCTATCAAAAATAGTCTAATCTGGTGTAAACCGATTGGTTCCAACTGCGTTAATTGGATTGTTAATCATTAAGATTCCAATTTATGTCAAATAATGCCAATCCCGATAACAATAGTCATAAAGACTTTAAGTTTCTTGAAATACGTCATCTGAATGGTCCCAATATCTGGACCTACTATCCAGTCCTTGAAGCAGTTGTTGATATCGGTGAACTAGAAGATTGTCCATCCGATACCATTCCTGGTTTTTATGAGCGCTTATCTTCCTGGTTACCATCGCTGATTGAGCATCGTTGCAGCTACGAAGAGCGCGGTGGTTTTTTGCGCCGTGTCAAGGAAGGGACGTGGCCTTGCCATATTCTTGAACATGTGACGCTCGAACTCCAAAATCTGGCAGGTATGCGCGGCGGATTTGGCAGAGCACGGGAAACTGCAACCCGGGGCATCTACAAAGTAGTGGTGAGTGCTTGGCATGAGGAGATAACACGCAACGCCTTATTCTCAGCCCGTGAACTGATTTTGTCAGCCATGGGATTTGACCCTCATCAGAAGCCTTATGATGTGGAGGGAGCTGTCGAGTGTTTGCGCGACATGGTCGATTCGTTATGGCTCGGGCCTTCAACCGCGTGCATTGTGGATGCAGCTATGGCGCGCAATATTCCAGCTATTCGATTGCTTCCTAAAGGAAACCTCGTTCAGCTAGGACAGGGTGCGCGCAGCCGGTATATTTGGACAGCTGAAACAGATCGGACGCCGGCTATTGCGGAAAGTATTTCACGTGACAAGGATTTGGCCAAAACACTGCTTCGCTCCTGTGGTGTGCCTGTTCCGGAAGGACGGATAGTCACCAGCCCAGGAGATGCGTGGCAAGCCGCCAAGGAAATTGGCTTGCCTGTGGTGGTCAAGCCGTGCGATGGCAATCACGGACGCGGAGTGTTTATCGAGTTAAACAAACGTGAAGAAATCGAATCAGCGTATGCTGTCGCATTGCAAGAAGGAAGTAGCGTGCTGGTTGAAAGTTACATCCCGGGAACTGAGCACCGTCTACTAATCGTGGCCGGACAACTCGTAGCGGCCACGCGCGGTGATTCGGTGTTGGTTATCGGCGATGGGGTTTCCACCATTTCCGAATTGATTGATATTCAAATTAACGCTGATCCACGCCGAGGCGCCTCTGAAGATCACCCGCTCAACATAATCCGCATCGATAGCGCAACACGGATGGAGATTGCTAATCAAGGCTATACTCCAAATTCTGTTGTGCCAGTGGGCATCAAAGTGCTGATTCAACGCAATGGTAATCATGCATTTGATGTAACGGATGACGTTCATCCAAGTATAGCCAAGACTGCAGCTTTGGCAGCCCGTGTTGTCGGTTTGGATATTGCCGGTATCGATCTGGTGGTCAGCGACATCTCATGTCCTCTTGCTGAGCAGGGCGGAGCAATCGTCGAGGTTAATGCCGGTCCTAGTCTGCTGATGCATATCAAACCGGCTGTGGGTAAACCTCGCCCAGTGGGTAAAGCAATTGTTGAGCATCTCTTCCCATATCAAGATAACGGCCGTATTCCTATCGTGGGAATTACAGGTAGTTATGGTAAAACCACAGTTGCCCATCTCGTCGCCCGGTTACTCACATTGTCGGGTAAGCGCACAGGGCTAGCGTGCAGCAGTGGCCTTTATCTCGATCAAAAGCAAATTGACAAAGGGGATTGTGCCAAATGGGAGGCAGCCAATCGCACTTTGATGAATCGTACAGTTGAGGCAGCGGTTTTTGAGAACGGCTTCGAGACCATTCTCCATGAGGGGCTAGCTTACGATAGTTGTCAGGTGGGCATCGTGACCAATGTTGACCCGGCTTTATACTTTGGTTGCCATGGGATTGAAACCCCCAAGCAGGTTTTTACGGTATTGCGTACCCAGGTTGATGTTGTGACACCGACCGCGGCTGCGGTAGATGATGTTTTAGAAGATGTGATCCTGCCGACAGGTGCGGCGGTTCTCAATGCGCAAGATCCTATGCTTATTGAAATGTCGGAGTTGTGTCATGGTGAAGTCATTTACTTCAGTTGTGATCCAGAATTGCCCGTTGTTAACGAACATCGTCAACAAGGAACAGGTCCCACACAAGGCAAGCGTGCTGTCATAGTCCGTCAAGGGAAAATCGTGCTGGTTGATGGGCTTGATGAGAAGCCTTTGATTAAGCTGGCCGATAGGCATCCTGCTATTGGTGATCGTGCGGTGAGAGAGATTGAGGATATATTAGCTGCGGTAGGTGCTGCCTGGGCACTCGGTATCGCACCCGATATTATTCGAATGGGTGTGGAAACATTCCAATTCGGCCAAGAAAGCAATAAGCCTGAATATCAACATTTTCCAGAAGAGCAAGAAATTTAAGGAAATTACCTATGAAAGTGATACAAATCCGTGCATTGCGTGGTCCTAATCTATGGAGTAAGCATACTGCCATTGAAGCAACCGTTGTTCTTGGCAAGAGTGAATGCGCCCTTAATAAAATGCCAGGCTTTGAAATGCGCCTACGCGAACGCTTTCCTGATATTGCGCTTCTTCAACCTATTGATCACCATGAAATGGTTACGGTTGCTCATGCGCTAGAATTTGCTGCACTCGGATTACAAGAGCAGGTGGGCTGCCCAGTGACCTTCAGTCGTACGGTACAGACATCGGAAACAAATACCTATCGAGTTATCGTTGAATATAGCGAAGAAGCCGTGGGTAGACTTGCCTTTGAATTTTCTTTAGCGCTTTGTCACGCTGCAATGGAAGATACACCCTTTGATCTGACTAATGCATTACACCGTCTGCGAGAGCTTTATGAGGATATTCGTCTCGGACCAAGCACTGGCGCTATCGTTCGGGCTGCGGTTGCGCGTGGCATTCCCTGCCGTCGCTTGACTGATGGAAGTCTGGTGCAGTTCGGTTGGGGCAGCCGGCAACGCCGCATCCAGGCTTCTGAAAGTGATTTAACCAGTGCAGTTGCAGAATCCATTGTGCAGGATAAGGAATTGACCAAGACATTGCTTCATGCGGTGGGGATTCCCGTTCCAAAGGGGCGGGCAGTCACGAATGCTGAGGATGCATGGGCTGCGGCTTGTGAGATTGGAATGCCTGTGGTTGTTAAACCGCAAGATGGGAGTCAAGGCAGAGGTGTAACAGCCAATCTCGTTGATTATGAGCAGATAAAGGCTGCTTATCTGGCTGCAGCTGAAATTAGTAGCAATGTGCTGGTTGAACGCTATGTATCCGGGTATGACTATCGTATGTTAGTCGTGGGCAACAAATTGGTGGCTGCAGCGAGGCGTGATCCACCGCAGGTAGTGGGGGATGGCATCCATAGCATCTCTCAATTGGTGGCGCAAATCAATTGCGATCCGTTGCGCAGTGAGGGCCATGCAAACTTGTTGAGCAAAATTCACCTGGATGAGATTTCACTGGCTCATCTCGCTACTCAGGAACTCACAGCAGAATCGATTCCAGCTAAAGGCAGACGGGTTGTATTGCGCCATAATGCTAATCTGTCTACGGGCGGAACGGCAACGGATGTCACAGATGATATTCACCCGGAAATTGCAGCAACTATGGTTACTGTTGCACAGATGACTGGTCTCGATATCTGTGGCATCGATGTGATTTGCGATAGCATATTGCGTCCATTGGAAGAGCAAGGCGGTGCCGTGATTGAAGTGAATGCAGCGCCTGGCTTACGTATGCACTTGCAACCGTCATACGGCAAAGGGCGTGCAGTAGGGGAAGCGATTATCGATAGCATGTTCGCACGGGCGGATAATGCGCGCATTCCTGTTGTTGCTGTAACGGGTACAAATGGTAAAACGACAACAGTGCGCCTGATAGCCAGTATTTTCGAAAGTAATCAGTTGCGCGTGGGCATGGCCTGCACCGATGGGGTCTTTGTCAATAACCAGTGTGTAGATACCGGTGATTGCAGTGGTCCAAAAAGTGCCAGAAACGTTCTCTTTCACCCGGACGTCGATGCTGCCGTGCTAGAAACAGCGCGGGGTGGCTTGTTGCGTGAAGGATTGGGTTTCGATCATTGTCAGGTGGCTGTGGTAACCAACATTGGTCGGGGAGATCATCTCGGTCTTGCCAATATCAATACGACTGATGAACTGGCGGTCGTTAAACGGCTCGTTGTAGAAAATGTCACGCCAGGAAGTGGTGTTGCTGTACTCAATGCCGATGATCCTTTGGTTGTCAGGATGGCTGATCACTGTCCAGGTTCTGTTATATTCTTTTCCCGGAACAACCATAATCCAGTAGTGCTGGCGCAACGTGCGCAACGCAAGCGCGTGATCTATCTGGAGGATCAGTGTATTGTCGCATCTGAAGCAGATGTTGAACAGCGGATACCACTGAAACAGATTCCACTTACGAACAATGGT
The DNA here is from genome assembly GCA_964401225.1 of uncultured Nitrosomonas sp. Classification (GTDB taxonomy): domain Bacteria; phylum Pseudomonadota; class Gammaproteobacteria; order Burkholderiales; family Nitrosomonadaceae; genus Nitrosomonas. Next base: position 1,600 of record CAYNXU010000053.1, on the reverse strand, counting down.
GTCGTCGGTTTTCAGGCTGAGAATGCGATGGCAGCTATTGGCGTAGGGTGGGCGCTAGAGTTGGAATGGGTCGTTATTCGTGCTGGTCTAGCTAACTTCATTAACAATACGCAAACTGCTCCCGGCCGATTCAACTTTTTCAATTACCGGGATGCGACGTTAATCGCTGACTATGGACACAATCCGGATGCGATGGAAGCGCTGGTGAGTGCGATTGATCGCATGCCAGCAAAAAAGCGAACAGTCGTCATCAGTGCGGCAGGAGATCGCCGTGATGAAGATATCCGGCTGCAAACGCGAATTCTGGGCGATGTATTTGATGAAGTGGTGCTTTATCAGGACAAATGCCAACGTGGACGTGCTGATGGCGAAGTGCTGGGATTATTACGAGAAGGATTAGAAAATGCAAAGCGTGTGTGCAAGGTGAGTGAAATACAAGGCGAATTCAAGGCGATTGATGCTGCACTCACCAATCTGCAAGCAGGAGAGCTTTGCCTCATTCTGGTTGATCAAGTGGAGCAAGCGCTAGGGCATATCCACCATCGGATTGCTACCACTTGCTGAGGTAATTATCATCAAGTTGGGTAAAAGTGGTGCAATGTAATGCAAAAGTTGACAAAGAGTAACGTGCTTCATTCCTCTACCTGTGGCTTTCTTGGGTTTCTATTCTTCTTCTCAGCGTAACGAGTGTGGTTATTGCAGTGTTTACTAACCGCATAGCTGGATTGGTATAGTCAAAAGCAGATACCGGCACATCGCTATCGTAAGTCATAAGGCGGGCCGTTTTTTTATTATTATGGTTCAGAACAAAACCCTACTGGCATTGTCGAATTATTCGTCGACACTGAAGGAAAACTTTAAAAATTACAAGTGTGGCCTTGTCAGAATGGCAAGAAAACAATTTTATTGGGCTTTGACAGGAGAGTGAGTCGTGGTTAGACAATCAATCAAATCAGCTATTACAGCTTTTGTTGTGATAGTGTTTTATGCAGGCACAGTCATGGGGCATGGTAGAGTAGCACCGGAAGAGGATAACTGTGTGCGTAAGATAGGCAATAACATGCTGCATTTAAGCGCCTACCAACCGCAATACGATCAAAAAGGGGAATACTGTACTGAGATTCCGGTGGCAGGGGATATCTTTCTCGTGGTGGATCTGATCGACGAGGCCCTACGCAATATGCCGGTGGGTTTAAAGGTTTTTCGTGGCAGTGAGATCGATGGCGAGACGGTTGCTCAGGTGAGTGCCAATTACCATCCCGATGGGGTGATCAATGGTGTAAGTAAGCTGGAGAAAGGACTTTATTCGTTGGTGGTGACAGCAGAAGGTGTGCCCCCTTTGAATTATTATTACCAGCTTCGTGTCGAAATGGTCGACTATGCCAAAGAGGCACGTGTTTGGATAGTCTACGCATTAGTTACGTTACTTCTGCTTTGGCTGACGTATAAGCTTGTTCAATCCGGGCGCTTGCGCACGCTGTTTAATTTCCGTCACTAAAAAACATCATTCATCGCTTATGCGAAGTAAGCGATTCGATTAGTAAGATAAGCACAAAAAAACCTCCGGAAAAAACCAGAGGTTTTTTTGTGTCGCTATAAA
>CAYNXU010000052.1:0-8910 GCA_964401225.1 uncultured Nitrosomonas sp. | reverse complement strand
GCCTGCCCACCGGATACTGATCCCCCGTTAGATGAACCCGGCCTGGTTGAAATGTTAAAACATCGGACCAAGAGCTTGGATCAGGTACATGTCTATCCCGTGGGTGCGCTCACACAAAAGCTCAAAGGGGAGCGTTTGACGGAAATGGCTGAGCTGCGGGATGCGGGGTGTGTTGCCTTCAGTCAGGCCGACGCCGTTTTAACCAATCTGCATGTGTTAATGCAGGCGATGCAATATGCCTCGACGTTTGGTTTCAGTGTTTGGTTGCGCCCTCAAGAAGCCAACCTTGCTAACAATGGGGTGGCGCATGATGGTGAAATAGCTACCCGGCTCGGGTTGCCATCCATCCCGGTATGCGCAGAGACCATTGCCTTGTCGAATATCATTTTACTAACCCGGGAGACGGGGGTAAAAGTTCATTTATGCCGTATTTCCAGCGCAGAAGGCGTGGCTATGGTACGCGCTGCCAAGCAGCAAGGATTGCCGATAACCTGCGATGTCGCGATTAATCATGTTCATCTCTCAGAAATGGACATTGGTTTCTTTGATGCCAATTGCCATCTGATCCCGCCGTTACGTAGCCTGCATGATCGGGATGCGCTTTGTGCGGGGCTGATCGATGGCACGATTGATGCCATTTGTTCTGATCATGCACCTGTGGATGATGATGCCAAGTTGCTGCCTTTTGGACAGGCCGAGGCGGGAGCGACCGGTCTGGAGTTACTGTTGCCGCTGACATTTAAGTGGGCAATGACCATGAATATTCCACTGATCGATGCTTTAAGCAAAGTCACGCTCGCGCCTGCCCGGATAATGGGCATTGATGCAGGCCATCTCACGCCCGGTGCGCCGGCGGATATTTGTATTTTCGACCCGGAAGCCTATTGGAAAGTGACCGCATCGGCGATGAAAAGTCAGGGTAAGAATACCCCATTTTTAGGTATGGAATTGCCCGGGCGAGTCCGATTCACTCTGACTGATGGCAGTGTTGTGTATGAAAGCCAATAGAACGCTCAGGAAAATCGATACACCGCGAGCTATTTTGCCGAAGTGGTTTGCAGCTTTCTGAGGAAGCCAATCGTTGTGTGCGAAGCTCGCCCACATCTTAGAGGCGTGAATATGCTCATCGCACCTCAAAATTCGGTAGCTATACCTTCTCCCGCTGGGAGAAGGCTGGATGAGGGATGATAAACACCGAATTTTGAGGTGCGATGGGTATAAATCTACTATGCACTCCAGTCGCTGCGTTGGACGGTGCACGTTACTTGCCTATCTATTTGACAGGTCTCGTCTCTGCGCTCCGTCCGCCTTGCGCTTGGAGTGCTCGCTACGCTTTTCTCACAGCCTCTTAGTGCCCAAGCACTAAAATTTAGCGACTGAAGTTTTAAAACATTACTTAACAAGAAATACTCTCCTGGACTATGATGATTATGAATCCTTTACTTGATTTTTCTGGACTGCCTCGTTTCACAGACATTAAACCGGAACATATAACCCCTGCAGTAGAGAAACTGCTAAATGATTGCCGCGAGGTGGTGGCCAAGGCGCGTGCAGAGACCACATCGTCTGACTGGCAGGATTTCGTGCAGCCTATCGTCGATGCCAATGAGCGGCTGTCCCGTGCCTGGGGGCAAGTGTCGCATTTGAATGCAGTGATGAATAGTGCCGAGTTACGCGAAGCCTATAACGCCAATTTGCCGCGCATTACGCAGTATTATGCCGAAATATCGCAAGACCAGGCATTATTTGAGAAATTCAAGCAATTACGCAGCAGCGAGGCGTTTGATAGTCTGAGCAGTGCCCGGAAAAAGATCGTCGAAAACCAGTTGCGAGATTTTCGCCTCGGTGGCGCCGAACTGCCGTCAGAGAAAAAAGCGCGCTTCATGAGCATACAAGAGGAGTTGTCAGCGCTTTCTGCAAAATTTAGTGACAACTTGCTTGATGCAACCAATGATTTTTTTATTTTGATAGAAGACAAAAGTGAACTGGCAGGCATTCCCGAGGATGCATTGCATGCCGCCAGAGAGGCGGCCGGGAAAATGCCGGATATCGCCCTGCCAGCCTGGAAATTCACTTTGCATGCGCCTTCCTATTTGGCCGTGATGCAATATGCGGATAACCGCCTATTGCGTGAGAAGATGTACCGCGCTTATGTGACACGTGCGAGTGAAATTGATAGCCTGGTCCATGGCACAACGAACTGGGATAACATGCCGCTGATCAACAAGATCCTCCAGTTGCGTCAGGAAGAAGCGAAAATGCTGGGGTTCAATTGTTATGCCGAGGTATCGCTGACGCCCAAAATGGCGGAATCGCCTCAGCAGGTATTGGGTTTTCTCAGTGAACTTGCTGCAAAAGCCCGACCCTATGCAGAACACGATTTAACCGAGTTAAAGGAGTTTGCAGCAAGCAGACTAGGACTGGATAAACTTGAGTCGTGGGATTTGGCCTATGCGAGTGAAAAATTACGCATGGAGCGTTACGCCTTTTCCGACCAAGAAGTCAAACAATATTTCCCTGAAACCAAAGTCTTGCCGGGAATGTTCAAGCTGGTCGAAACACTGTATGGAATTAGCATTACTGAGGTGCCGCCTTCCACTGCCAATCAGCGCTGGCATCCTGATGTAAAATTTTTCGACATTCATGACGCCAAGGGGGAATTGATTGGTCAATTTTATATGGATCTGTATGCCCGCGCGAGCAAGCGAGGCGGCGCATGGATGGATGATGCCATTACCCGGCGGCGGATCGAGGCAACAGAGGCAGGGCAACCGGCGATCCAACTGCCGGTTGCCTATTTGACCTGTAATTTCTCTGCGCCGTTGACCCTCAATGGTCAGCAGCGTCCGGCGTTGTTTACGCATGATGAGGTGATTGTGTTGTTCCATGAGTTTGGCCATGGCCTACATCACTTGTTGACCCAGGTTGAAGATCTCGGGGTGTCGGGCATCAATGGCGTGGAATGGGATGCGGTCGAATTGCCCAGCCAATTCATGGAGAACTTTTGCTGGGAATGGGATGTGCTGAGCCATATGACCGCGCATATCGACAGCGGCGCGCCCTTGCCGCGCACACTATTTGACAAAATGCTCGCGGCAAAGAACTTCCAGAGCGGCTTGCAAACCTTGCGTCAAATCGAATTTGCCTTGTTCGATATGCACCTGCACTATGATTTTGATCCCCATGGTGAGAAAACCGTGTTGCAATTACTCGATGAAATTCGTGATCAAGTTGCCGTGGTCATTCCCCCGCCATTCAATCGTTTTCCCAACAGCTTTTCGCATATCTTCGCAGGCGGCTATGCGGCTGGGTATTACAGTTATAAATGGGCGGAAGTATTGTCCGCGGATGCCTACAGCCGCTTTGAAGAGAACGGAGAAAATCAGGTGGTCAACGCCCGGATTGGCGAACAATTCAGGAATGAAATTCTGGCGGTGGGAGGTAGCCGGCCCGCATTGCAATCATTCATCGCTTTTCGTGGACGGGAGCCAACAATAGACGCGTTATTAAGACATAATGGTATGGCGGCCTAATGTTCGGTTAGCGGGTGATTGGTTAAAGATAACGGGATTGCGCCCGTTACCCTGACCTAATCTAATGTAAAAATTTCCGACAATAGTAGGGTGGATAAGCGAAGCGCCATCCGCCGCATGGTGAAGATAAGAAAAACCGAGGTACACCGCTATCGTGAACCCCGGTTTTTTTTGTGCGGATGGTGCTTCTCGTCTTATTTGAGAACTTTGACCTTCACAGAAGTGGTAGAGCTATTGCCTGTTGCATCCCGCGCTACTGCCGTAATGGTATGTTCCCCGGCCGTGACGTTTCTGGGACGTGTATTCCAACTGGTGCTCAGGGTGCTACCGCTACCGGATGTCAGGAGTTTTCCGTCGACATAGATAGCGAGTGCGATACCGGCTGCGCCGCTGTCATCCGTGGCATTGACGGTAATCGTCACATTACCCGATACATTACCTGCAACCGGATTGACGATTTGGACAGCAGGGGGCTGCGTATCGCTGACTACCGTAAGGATGGGGTTGTCGACGTTTACATCCACGATATTGGAAGAGGCCGCATTACCTGCTGCATCAAATGCACGAACGACGAGATTGGCTGAGCCATTTGCCATGCCCTTGGAATCCCAGGTAAAAGCAAACGGCGCGGAAGTATCTACCGCGACGCTAGTGTTGTTAATCCATAATTCAGTACGTACCACACCCACGTTATCCGTTGTCTCGATATCCACAGATACCAATCCGGATACCGTTGCGCCGCTCAAGGGATCGAGGATAGAAACATTGGGCGCTTCAGTATCCACGCTTGGCGTGCTGGCTACCACTGCTTGAACGGCTGCGGCTGCATCTACCCGGCCATGACCATAATAGGGATCACGTCCGGAAGTGCCCAGATCGATTGCTGTAGAAAATAACAGATTTTCAATATCAGTACTTTTCAAATTTGAGTTGGCCGCCATCATCAGTGCGGCAACACCTGCGGCGACAGGGCTGGATAGAGAAGTGCCTGAGTATGCGCCGTAGTTGCCGCCTCTGGCGGTGGTCCAAATTCCTACACCGGGCGCAGCCAGAGCAACATAATTACCATAGCTTGACCAACTTGCAATGGTATCACTGCTGCTTGTTGCCGATATTGGGATCATTGCCGTGGTTGGAGTATATTTTTCATCAATGCCACTGTTGCCGGCGCTGACAAATACCAGACCATTTTTGTCTTTCATGTACTGAGAAGCGTTGATAACGGCTGATCTGCTAGGCATATTAGCGAAGCTAACGCTGGCGACACGCACACCACGGTCAGCGGCATAAATTAGACCATTGGCGATCATGCTGGTATACCCACTGCCGCTGGTATCAGTTACCCTGATTGGCATGATTTTCGCTTGACCTGCTACACCAGTTACGCCGATGCTGTTATTGCTTGCTGCAGCGACAGCGCCTGCGACAATGGTGCCGTGGCCGTAAACATCCGAGGTATTAGAGTTATTATCATAAAAATTCCAGCCCGGCACCAGTTTAGCAGCGAGATCAGGATGCGTGCTATCGATGCCAGAATCAAGGCTAGCTATGGTTACACCAGCGCCGAGCGTATTGTCCCATGCGGTTGGTGCGCCGATTTTAGGCAAATGCCAAGCATTTAAATAATAAGGATCGTTCGGTGTTGACTCGGCTGGTACGAGATAGTCCAGCTCGGCGAACTTGAGATGCGGATGATGAGCGAGTCTTGCAATGACACCTTCCTCGGTATATTCCGGTAGGTCGACGATATACAAATCACTTTGCCCGATCTTTCTAGGCTTGCCGCCGTGTTCTTTGAGAATGTTGGCGAATGCTTGAGCTGGCAAACCTGCGCGTGGCATGACCAGAATGCGTCCTTTGGCCCATTCTTCGCTACCTTTACGTTTTGCACGTGCATCTTCTGGCAAGGTGCCATCGTTAGTGAAATTAATCTGGGCGCGCTGATTTGCGTGTGTGGGAGGCGCAGCGCTGGAAATACCTGAAATCAACGTCAGGAATCCAACCAAAGCGGCGGCGCTGAGAAGGCAACGTGCTGGGAAGGTGTTATTTGAACGTGAGTGACTGTGTGGAGCATGGAGCGGATTGGGTGAATTAGGTGCTGTGAATGGTTGATGGGTAGTGCTTTCCATGAATTTATCCTCTTCAAATTCAGGGGAAGCCCGGGAAAGTAACTGCTTGAATATCCACGCTGAATGATCTGATCTTTTGTTAGGACTAAAATCAATCAGCAGTCGAACAGTATTGCTCGATATTCACTCTAATCATTGAGGCGGTTAAAGTGATGAGGAGTGCTATCTGGCAGTCTTGCTATCCTGGGGCATTGGCCCTGTAGATCAATGACTTTGCGTCCCGCACTTTCGTGAGGTTTGCCCTTTACAGTTAATGTCTTCAAATGATGATGATAGCCATCATTGCTTCCATTAATCAAAAAAATACGTAAGTATTTTTTATGTAGATATTACGGCAAGCTTGGGTACTTCAATTTAAGGAAAAGCAAGAGCATTTGTATGCTAATTACACAAAATGTAAAGAAAGGCCTCTGGTTGTCTCAGAGCTAGTATATGCGTGCTATTTATTGCTGAATTTCAAGCTGTCTACAGATCATGTCCAGCGGAGGGGATATATTCCACTGATCCCTATTCAAATAGCGTGATGGGTGATGCTTATAAAATATGGTGTGGAGCGAGTGGTTGCCACAAGAATTACAATTATATTTGATTGATTCGCGAGCTATAGATGTTTCCGAGAGATGTTCAACATAAATAAAAATGCGCCGATTAACCGGCGCATTGAAATTAAAAAAATTTCTTATGATTTTAATTTAGTTACACCCAGTTACGGCGGCGGGTGGCTGCTAGTCCAAGCAGTCCAATACCAAGCAGCATGATAAGACTTGGCTCAGGAATAACGACTGGAGGATTAATGTCATCTAAGTCACGCGCCAATAAACTCAAGCCAGAAAGCCCTGGAAAACTATTGCTATTTCCATTCCCTGCTGTAAATGTTATCTGGAAGGTACCAGTATTATCGGTGTTGATCAACCTGTCGTCGAACAAATAGTAGGCACTGTTACTTCCAGCGTGTAAGTATACAAGAAAATCCATCATGAATGGAATGGAGGGTGGGTTGTTTAAGTCATTATCTGTGACAGTCAGCGTCCATTCAGAAGGGATTGGTTGTCCATTGGCTCCTTGGGAAGCCGCGAGCGTAAACGTAATGTCGCCATACGATACAGGTCCAGAATTGCCGGTAGAGTTGTCATCTCTTACCAGAAAGTCCCATGGTCCGGGCGTCCACAGGTTGTTATTGTTTGCAAAGTTGGTGATCGTATCTGGATTTTGGTTAGCAAGATCAACGACTCCATAGCAGTCGTTGGATGCGACCGTATTAAACGTCACATCGCCTACTGCCAGCCCCGAAGTTTGTGTTCCGGCGCTGCAATAGCCTATCGCGTTTGCGGTTCCAGCCATCATAGTAAGCACCGCCCCAGCGATGCCTAATTTGAATGCATTAGTTAGGCGCATAGAAAAACTTTTAGGTGATGTATTTGAGTTAATTTTTTCAGTAAATATATCCATGATTTTTCCTTTATTTAGAGAATTATTTAATTAGTGCCTCACTAAAATATTAAGCAAAAACCATGCCAGTTGTAGAAATAATTTATAATAAGATGAATATTATGTGTTTTTTATTTTGTGAATTGTACATGTGTACAGTATAAAAAGGTAATTGTAAAATTTTTCGACAAATAAAGATGCGAAATATCACGTAATGAAATTGCTTGCGCTAATATGATCAATATGCTTTTGCTATCAGATGAGAGCTGGCAGGGACTTCATACCTGCCAGTTTATTATTGGAGCGATTGGCTATAAAGTTTACTTAATGACTGTTAGAGTAACTGTGGTAAAAGAAGTGTTTCCCGCTGCATCCTTCGCTACTGCCTTGATGGTATGCCCGCCAGCTGTCACGTTTTTTGGACGTGTATTCCAGCTTGTGCTGAGAATGTTTCCTGCTCCGGTTGCTTTAAGTAAGCCGTCTATATAGATGGCTAGCGCAATTCCGCTGGTACCATTATTATCCGAAGCATTGACTGTAATCGTTACATTGCCTGTGACATTGCCGGGCACGGGATTAACTATGCTTACAGACGGCGGTGCGGTGTCGCTGGTAGAGGCAAAAGTTGTTATTTGATTTGACACATTTACTTTCACAGTATTGGAGTTTGTAGCATTTCCTGCTGCATCAAACGCGCGAACTGCGAGACTGGTCGTACTGTTGGTGACGCCCTTGGAATCCCAGGTAAATGCAAACGGGGCGGAAGTATCAACTGCGACGCTAGTGTTGTTAACCCATAATTCAGCACGCACCACACCCACGTTATCCGTGGCTTCGATGTCCACAGGTACCAACCCGGAAACGGTTGCGCCACTCAAAGGGGCGAGTATCGATACGCTGGGTGCTTCAGTATCTATGCTTGGTGTGCTGGCAGCGACCGCTTGAATGGCTGCAGCCGCATCTACTCGACCATAGCCATAGTAGGGATCACGGCCGGTGGCACCTAGATCTTTTGCAGTGGAAAACAATGCTTTCTCAATATCAGTACTTTTCAAATTTGAGTTGGCCGCCATCATCAGTGCGGCAACACCTGCGGCGACAGGGCTGGATAGAGAAGTGCCTGAGTATGCGCCGTAGTTGCCGCCTCTGGCGGTGGTCCAAATTCCTACACCGGGCGCAGCCAGAGCAACATAATTACCATAGCTTGACCAACTTGCAATGGTATCACTGCTGCTTGTTGCCGATATTGGGATCATTGCCGTGGTTGGAGTATATTTTTCATCAATGCCACTGTTGCCGGCGCTGACAAATACCAGACCATTTTTGTCTTTCATGTACTGAGAAGCGTTGATAACGGCTGATCTGCTAGGCATATTAGCGAAGCTAACGCTGGCGACACGCACACCACGGTCAGCGGCATAAATTAGACCATTGGCGATCATGCTGGTATACCCACTGCCGCTGGTATCAGTTACCCTGATTGGCATGATTTTCGCTTGACCTGCTACACCAGTTACGCCGATGCTGTTATTGCTTGCTGCAGCGACAGCGCCTGCGACAATGGTGCCGTGGCCGTAAACATCCGAGGTATTAGAGTTATTATCATAAAAATTCCAGCCCGGCACCAGTTTAGCAGCGAGATCAGGATGCGTGCTATCGATGCCAGAATCAAGGCTAGCTATGGTTACACCAGCGCCGAGCGTATTGTCCCATGCGGTTGGTGCGCCGATTTTAGGCAAATGCCAAGCATTTAAATAATAAGGATCGTTCGGTGTTGACTCGGCTGGTACGAGATAGTCCAGCTCGGCGAACTTGAGATG
>CAYNXU010000051.1:0-8919 GCA_964401225.1 uncultured Nitrosomonas sp. | reverse complement strand
TCTTGGTCAAACAAATATCGACACCTGCGCCTATGGTTGCTACGATGACGACAAATCCGAGTGGGAAGCGCTTACGTGCGTTGAGCTCGATACGTGGCGCTTCTTCCAGGCAACGCCAGCAGCGTTTCGCGAGGTTACGCCACTTGAGGTTACGTGGAAAGATGTTTGACAAACAAGGCGATCACTGTACCTGTACTATGGCTTGGGAATAATAATGTAATGATATGTGTGGACGTTTTGCCTTAGCTTACCCACGTTCAAGCTTAATCGAATGGTACCATGTGGTATCAATGCCTGAGATCGAGCCGCGTTATAACATAGCACCTACCGACGATATTCTGGTCATTCGTGACCGTGACCAGGATTGGGTGGGATCGATGATGCGTTGGGGTCTGATACTGAGGAATCCCCACGAAATTACCAGTCTTCGCCATGAGCACTCACTACCTGGTTTAAGATGATTACTGCCGTTTTCAATTCTTTCAATTGAAACTTAAAACGCTGATCGTTGGCTACTCTCATACCAAGGTATGATAGTTGAGAGGACATAGCGATCTTTAATAGTATTGGCCTGATAGTGCAGATGTCGGTTGCTATGCCGCGCAGTCATTCCCAGCAACCAGAGTACGAAGGTAGCAATCATGGCCACCAATAGCTGGATCTGCAATCGGTTGGTCGAGCGCGTAAGATTGTGTTCGAAGCCAATACCGAAGCGCACGCTCTTCACATCCCGGAATGATTCCTCGATCTGCATGCGTGTGCGATAGAGCTTCACAATTTGCTTTGCCAGTGTTGAAGTAGCTGGCAAAGAGGTTGCCAGCAACCATGGTTCACGCTCGCGCTTTGCACACTGTTCGCTATGTTTTGAGCGTGCTCGCTTACCATGGCAAGTGATTTTGCTGCGACCCTTAGGTTTTCCCTGGTAAAGCACAAAGTGACAGCGAAGTGGTGAACTGCGCGCCAGCTCCATCTGCCCCAGATACGTGGGAATGGAAGTTGCCTACTCGTATAACACTTTGCAATTAATCCAAGGCTCATCTTCGTTTGAGCGCACTAAGGGTACTATGACGAATACGACCCACCCAATCCCACTCAAGTTACTCGATTTCCCGCAACCAGGGATTACGAAAGTCCACATCAGTCACCACAATGGGGCGACAGTCCTCCGGGAGCATCGACTTGAGTTGCTTGAGGCAAAGGCGGTGTGTCTTTGGTTTTTCCTTATCCTCAAGGCAATACACTTCCTCATAGAGTGTCAGTGCACGTCATTATGGAACCAATTGGACTATAATGGGCTTTTAGCTGGAGATTGCCATGTCTATAAACGTAAAGTTGTCAGAGGAACTGGTTGCTCAGGCCAAACGTTACGCACAAATCCAGCATCGCTCGGTACCCAAGCAAATCGAATACTGGTCTCAGATTGGCAGAATCGCCGAAGAGAATCCCGATTTACCATTTAGCGTGATTCGCGATATTCTGCTCGCTGATCAGGAGGAGCCTGTCGGCGAATATAAGTTCGGCTGATGCGACTGCTTGTTACCCCCACGTTCGAGCGTGCTGTAAAGAAACTGCATCCCCAGCAGAGATCCAAGCTGGATGAGGCAGTGCGTACCATCGCTAACCACCCTGAGTGTGGTGAAGCGAAGGTGGAAGATCTGCAAGGCATTCGAGTCTACAAATTCCGTTTATCGAATCAGTTGTGCATGCTGGCTTACCGTATTCTTGATGAAAATAGCCTGAAACTGCTGACCTTTGGTCCGCACGAGAATTTTTATCGCGATCTCAAGCGGCAGGACAAGTAATTTTTAGGCTACAGCGGCTTCGCGCTGCAAAGCCACTTCAGCAAAGGTTTGTTCGCATCCAGCCAGCATTGCCTGTTTGCCAGTAAATGATTCCCAACGGCGCACGATCACATCGACATACTTTGGATCGAGTTCCATCAGTCGGGCCTGACGCCCCGACTTCTCAGCGGAGATCAGGGTGCTTCCTGAACCTCCGAAACAATCCAGCACTAACTCACCGGGACGTGAGGAGTTGCAGATGGCACGCTCCACCAATTCCACCGGTTTCATCGTCGGGTGCAGATCATTCTTGGTCGGCTTGTTGAAAAACAATCCAACGCTTGGCGGCAGCATTCTCGCAGTCCTGTTTTTCGTGACCATTCTGTGGCGTGATAAACTCGGGTTCCAAAGGCAATACGCGGCTGTGGCCGGGTGCGACAATCACTGGCGTGATCACCGCATGCGCGTAACTAATTTGTTTGTCGCTGCGTTTGATGACAGTACAGTGCTTGCAGTGGATACTGTTCGATTGGTGATACTGAGTGCCATCCAGGGCGATTAATAACTGCCCATCAAAAGTTCGTAAAGCTTGCAGGTGCCCTCGCTCATGTAATGCGGTAAAGATCTGTCCGAACATCGGAAATACCTGCTGTGGCGGAACAGCATCAAGTAGGTCGCGAATATGATTATCTGTAGGAATACTACGCATGCCAAATAAAGTCTGTGCGTTACTATTGCCATGGCTCTCAGTCATGGCGGTTTGATAAGCAAGAAACGATGGACTCCGGGTGAAAAACACGGAAAACGCAGCTGACGCCACGTCTTCCATGCTGTACTTGATATTGCTCCCCGTGCGCTTGTCCGGGAACCGACACATCAGTTCCCGCAAACCATTGATTAGGTCGTCGAAGGTCAGGTGTGCTTTCTGCTCTCGAAATGGATAGGCCAATGTCGCTGTAAAGTTAGTTGTAGCACTCCCATACTCTTATACCGAAGTAACGCGGTTTTGTTCAGCGGTTTATGTATGCAGCTCTTTCAAAATGAGAATTGCTGGTAAGGCCGTTGAAAAAATCGATAGAAACTGATAATTACCGAAACTCGAACTCATAAAATGACCTGCAAGTTTTCTTTTAATCCTTGGGAATGGTTAAGCTACCCCAGAAACCTGTAGCGGGTTTGAAGTAAAAGCTACACTGAATAGTTACATTTTTATTTTTACGAAGAATAGCCCCAACCCTTGTTGGATGCAATTGATAGAACTTTCCGATTTCTCGTTGGCAATACCAAACCCCTTCAAACTCTTTTTATATTGAATGAGATTAACGCTCACCGTAACACTTAAAAACATTTAGAATATCGGCCCTTCTCTTGAAACAATAACCCTTTAGGTACACACTTTGATTACAACAGCCAATATCACCATGCAATTTGGTGCCAAGCCACTCTTTGAAAATGTTTCCGTAAAATTTGGCGGTGGTAATCGCTATGGTTTGATTGGCGCTAATGGTTGCGGCAAGTCAACCTTCATGAAGATCCTAGGCCGGGATCTTGAACCCACTGCTGGCAATGTCGCGGTTGACAGCGGTGAACGGGTGGGCAAGCTGCGCCAGGATCAATTCGCTTTTGAAGATTGTTTCGTCATTGATACGGTACTGATGGGACACCCGGAATTATGGCACGTCAAACAAGAGCGCGACGCAATTTATGACAACCCGAACGCCACTGAAGAAGATTATATGCATGCCGCCGAGCTTGAGTCTCAATTTGCCGAACTCGATGGATATTCTGCCGAGGCGCGCGCCGGAGAATTGTTGCTTGGGGTGGGCATTCCATCTTCCCAGCATCATGGATTGATGAGCGCGATTGCGCCAGGATTCAAGTTACGCGTGTTATTGGCACAGGCTTTGTTTTCCAATCCGGATATCTTATTACTGGATGAACCAACTAATAACCTTGATATCAACACCATCCGTTGGCTGGAAGATGTCATCAATGCCAGCAAAAACACCATTATCATTATTTCCCATGACCGGCATTTTCTGAACAGCGTTTGCACGCATATGGCTGATCTGGATTACGGCGAAATGCGGATTTATCCCGGCAATTATGATGACTATATGATCGCCTCGACCCAGGTTCGCGAGCAAATGTTGGCCAATAATGCCAAGAAGAAGACGCAGATCGCCGATTTGCAGTCTTTTGTCAGCCGTTTCTCGGCGAACGCGTCGAAAGCCAAACAGGCAACTAGCCGTGCGCGGCAGATTGAGAAAATAAAACTGGAAGATATAAAACCATCCAGTCGCCAATATCCTTTTATCCGGTTTGAAGTGGACGACAGGGATAAGCTGCATCGTCTGGCTGTTTCCATCAAAGCAATCAGCAAGGGTTTCCCTGGATTGGATAAACCTTTATTTGATCGGTTAAGCCTCGACATAGAAGCCGGCGAGAAAGTGGCCATCATTGGCCCTAACGGAATCGGGAAAACCACGCTCCTGCGTTGCCTTGCAGGCGATCTGACACCAGATTACGGTGAGATAAAATGGGCTGAGAAAGCCCGCCCTGGTTATAATGCACAAGATCATGCGACTGATTTTGAAGAAGAACTGTCATTGACCGAATGGATGGATCAGTGGCGGCAAGGTAACGATGATGATCAAACAATACGCGGCACATTAGGTCGGTTATTGTTCTCGGGCGACGACGTCAAAAAATCCACCCGTGTGATTTCCGGCGGAGAACAAGGCCGCATGCTTTTTGGTAAGTTGATCCTGCAGAAGCCAAATGTTCTGCTTATGGATGAACCGACCAATCATCTGGATATGGAATCCATCGAATCACTGAATAGCGCGCTTGAGAAATTTACCGGCACGTTGATTTTTATTTCACATGACCGGGAATTTGTTTCTTCACTGGCCACACGAATTCTTGAAATGAAACCGGATGGCATTAATGACTTTAAAGGTAATTATGAAGACTATCTCAGATCACAGGGAATTGAATAATTTACACATTGCATGGTGAATCCACCTTCTGCAATTGTGCATGGATCTGTCATGTGGTTTGAAGGTACGGACACCTATCATGACGCAACAGAGTTGCCCAGAGTTCTTTGGCGAATGGGAAAATGTTTCTTTAAAACGTTATGGGAAAAGATAGAAAATTTGGAAAGCGATAGGTCGCGAAGACACTGATTGCATTAAGGGAAGTACCAAGCCTATGGAGAAACATACTTTGAGGTGTGTTGTCAAATATGGAGTCCACACACACGAGGTCAGGTACAGAGTAAAGAATTTTGTTCTTGCAAAGAATAGCCCCATTCGTCGTGATGCGCAATTGATAAAACCCTCCTATTTCCCGTTGGATGCATGTACTTGTTTTATAAGTAGCAAAGATCAACATTTTGCGTTTTTTGTGTTGTGTTGCAATCTCAGACAAAGGCTTTGTAATCAGTTGGTTTTGCTACTTTGGTATATTTAAATCGGCTTTTTATTTTCCAAAAAGGCTCTTTCGGAAATTGAATTCTACATATTCATGCCAGTCATCATCATGAACAAACTGCAATAGTTCACGTAGATGAAGCACACTTGATCCGCTCCCACTGCTCCTCTCACAGTACCGGTGGATCAACCGCCAGATCAAAAAGCGTCATGTGATTCGGTAACTCATCGTCCAGAATAGCAGCCACAATATCTGGCGCAAGCGTAGTCAAGTTGACCATGCGACTGATGTAGCTACTATCGATCCCTTCGCGAGAAGCGATTTCTCTGAGTGACTTTGCTTCACCTGACTCCAGCATAACCAGCTAATGCTGTCTTCTAGCTAGATTGCAGTGATGTTGACGCCGGTTGGGCAAAGTAAGCCATTTGATCTCACTGCGCCGTACAACCTGGATTTGTACTAACAGTGCTAATGTAGTATCGCTTATCTGGATAACTTTTAGAACAAGACATGCTAATCAATAGATGGTACAAGGTGGCGTTCTTATCGCTTCACTCAAACTGTTCAAGCTACTATAGAGACTGACAGGCCACCGACAAAGTCAGCGATTGACGCGCGGGACCATAATTTGCTGAATTTTCAGGCCGAGCACCATACTGGACAATAAGAACGTTATCAGGTTGGCTAATATAACAGGCACGCTACTGATCAGATAGCCGTAGAACAGCCAGAACCCGACGCCGATAGTGAACATAGCGTACATCGGCAGCGAGATACCTGACAGATCGCGTGTTCTCCAAGAGTGATAGGCCTGTGGCACGAAGGCAGCAGTGGTGAGAAAAGCAGCAATATAGCCCATAGTGGCCGACATCTCTTCAAGCATGGTAGTCCTTTTGGAAGAAAAAATATTCAAAAAATTAATCTAATGAAAAATGGAAATAGCGTCAAACACTCTGACAAGTGATCAAAATTTAAAAATTGAATTGCATTGATTATCTTGGAAAAACTGAAAGATTATTTGTATGAAGCAACCCTGATCCATGCCCGCTGCTCCCCCCACAACACCAGCGGATCAACCGCCAGATCAAACAACGTAATGTGATTCGACAATGCATCATCCAGAATCGCGGCCACAATGTCCGGGGCAAGCGTAGCTAAGTTGACCATCCGGCTCACATAGCCGCTGTCGATCCCTTCCTGGGCAGCAATTTCTCTCAGTGATTTGACTTCGCCAGACTCCAGCATGGCGAGCCATCGATGACCCCGAACCAGCGCCAACTGTGGCGGTGCTGCCGCCGTGTCCCAGGGCCGAGCCTTGGCAGCTTCGCCATTTGGCAATGTGACCTGTTTGCGCCCACGATTGATGATCTGGTCAAGCAGTGTGTACAGTTGTTCAGCTGTCGGTGTGCTCACTCTATGGAACTCCGGTACGCCATTTTAGGTGCGATTAACACCATCGAATACCAGGCAATGAAGATGGATGTGGAGATTGGCTGTCGAACCAAAGCGCTGGACGAGGATAATTGCACTGGTTTGTGCATTACGCCGCTTGAATCCCGCCTGTTTGATCAGAAAAGTAGAAATGGCGCGTTGAATGACCTGAAATACCGGCAAGAGTAGAGCCGGGGATTTCTCATTATTTGTTAATTATACTCATCACACCTCAAAATTTTGTTTTTATCATCCCTCATCCAGCCTTCTCCCAGCGGGAGAAGATATAGATGCCAAATTTTGAGGTGCGATGAGTATAAATAATAAGCATCAAAAGGTGTTACCCGCGAATAACCTTAACATCATTATGATTCGTTAAGTCACCGATGTGAAAGCTCTGCGCTCACAACTGAATGTCTCTCAGCAAGGGCTCGCTGGGGCACTGGGCACCAGTGTCGACACCATCAAAAGCTGGAAAAACAAACGGCGCAACTCGACTAGGAGGCTGTCCGAGCATAGCGATCGTAGCGAGAGCGAGGCTGGTTGAGCAGGATTTTTCGATTATTTGAAGCGAATAGTCGTTCTATTCAACGAAAAGAATCGGGAAATCTGACCAATCAGGCTCGCTCGCAGTAGATCAGTCTATTCTCGGACAACTTCCTAGTCTAGCGGCAAAGGTACTCGCAACTATTAAGATAATCCTAAATTCTTCTACGAGCTGGCATCTCATTAAACTCTAATTATGGCGCCGTTGTTGAACTACACCATCAACGGTGCACAACGCACTCGAAAAATACATGGCAAATGGGCCCCTCATGCTCCAGCTTTACTACTCATCAGTTTTTATTTTCTATCAGTATTTTTAATGGGTTAGAAGAGGTTTTTTCATATTGCCAATTGCACCGCCACCAAAAACCAACTCTTCATCTGGGTAGTTTTTTTATGCCTACCCTTGTAGTGTTTGCGAGGGTTCATGCAAATTCTTGCGGACTTCAAGGTTTCATAAAGTTCTCAAAATTCGCTCACTCTTTCTTTGCGCCATTATTCTCTGAGGCCTCACGGCTAATGAACGGTTGAAACCCACCAGTGTCTAAAACAACATCTATACAGATCAATAGCTTAGAAGTGGACTATTCCAATAGTTTTTTCTGAGCAGTAATAGGCGAAGGAGACAATTCATATTCTGTGAATGGAGAATGCTTGAAATCGTCAAACTCGCTTCTATTTTCTAGATTCAGTTAAAAAATTTTCACAAAAAGAAAAATCGCTGATTTATAACAACCAAACGCAACTGAGGTTATACTTACAAGTTGAACTATAAATAAAGCGTCTGAGTCAATATTGCCTGCTAAAATAAACAGCAGTAATTTATATTTATGTTTGGAGGTCATTAAAATGAATCGAAGCTATTCAACAGTTGCCCAAAGATCGTCATCTGCATTGGCAATTAACAACGTATTGCGTAATACTTACATGCTGTTATCTCTGACACTATTGTTCAGCGGTCTAACGGCTGGGCTTTCAATGTTCTTAAATATGCCACCGATGACTTATTTGATTTCTGTGATTGGTGGCATGGTGATTGCAATGTTTGTATTACCGCGTTTTGCCAACTCTACAGCTGGGATCGGAATTGTTTTTCTGATCACAGGTTTATTGGGATTTGGGCTGGGACCAATGTTGACAATGTATGCTTCTCTGCCTAATGGTGGAAATATCATTACATTGTCACTAGCGGGCACAGGTGCGATATTCATGGGATTATCCGCGTATGCCCTTGCCACACGGAAAGATTTTAGTTTTCTAGGTGGATTCTTGATGGTAGGTTTTTTGTTAGTATTACTTGCTGCAATCGCAAATATTTTCTTACAAATACCTGCGATGTCATTAGCGATATCATCTGTGGTTATCCTGATCATGAGTGGTTTCATTTTATACGACACCAGTCGTATTATTCATGGTGGCGAAACTAATTATGTAATCGCAACGATCGGGCTATATATGACAATTTTCAATATCTTTATCAGCTTGTTACAAATTTTAGGGATTATGGGTAAAGATGATTAATTGTCGGCTACATTAAATAGCTATTCAAAGCCCCGGTCAAACCGGGGCTTTGTTTTTAGAGCAGAATAAATGGAAGGGGAAGAGGTCTGGATATGGATTGGATGCAAATTGCTTCTGCATTAGCGTTAGTAATGTTCTTAATAATTTTATTTCCTACAGCTCTGCATATGATGAAGAACAGCCCGAAAGCTACATCTTCGGA
>CAYNXU010000050.1:6686-8970 GCA_964401225.1 uncultured Nitrosomonas sp. | reverse complement strand
GAGCGCTTTATTGATGTAACAGAAAAGAAGTATATATCTTGAATTCAAGATAACAGGAAAGTATTGAGCTTCCCCCGACACAGTCGAATTGCTGAAGAGCAACCAAAATAGCCCTATATCATGTGTTGTCTCTGTGTTTTTTGGAAAATCTACTCGTCGTACTTCAAAATGACGTGGGCGTCCCTGTATGTTCTTAACAGTAGTTTGCACTTTTAAACCAATCGATTGCATCTTTGATGGCTTCTTTTGCGGGGCGTGATTGGTAGCCGAGCTCACGTGTCGCTTTGGCGCTCGTGAAAAACATTTTCTTTTTGGCCATGTGAATGCTGTCCACCGTGGCGCGGGGTTCGGTTTTGGTAATTTTAGCAACGATTTCCATCGTGTGAGCGATCGGTAGCATCAGTTTGACGGGGATACTTCGGCGTTTGGTAGGTTTGCCCGTGATGTCATCGATGGTCTGGAGGATCTGTAACAACGTCATGTCATCGCCACCGAGGATATAACGTTCACCAGGTTTTCCGTATCGATAGGCGAGCAGGTGGCCGTAGGCAATATCGTCGACATGGGCGACATTGAGGCCAGTATCGACATAGGCAGGCATTTTTCCGCGCAGCGTATCCAGCACTATGCGGCCGGTGGGTGTGGGCTTGGCATCGCGTGGTCCTATGGGTGTCGAGGGATTGACTATGACCAATGGTAACTGATGCTTACGTACCAGATCCTGTACGACTTGCTCCGCCAGAAACTTGGAGCGCTTGTAGTGCCCAGCGATCGAGGCTAGGTTAGAAGGCGTTTCTTCATCGGCAGGTAGACTGTTGGGATTTAATCCCAATGTGGCGACGCTGCTCGTGTAGACCATGCGACTCATACCCGCTTCGGCACTTGCAAGAATCAGCGCTTTGGTGCCATTGACATTCACGTCATACATGGTGGCGGGATTGGGTACCCAAAGCCGGTAGTCAGCGGCGACATGAAACAGACTATCACAGCCTATTACCGCACGTTTTATCGAAGTTACATCACGCAAATCGCCTTCCACGAGTTCGATAGGAAGTTTCGTCAGATTGCGCTGATCACTCCCCGGTCTGACGAAAGCACGTACTTCATGACCGGCTGATAATAGGCATCTGACAACTGCGGAACCCACAAAACCATTTCCACCTGTTACCAAAGATTTCATAGCAGATTACTTTAGGTCGTTACAGAAAAAATAAATCAAGCGCCCCTTCTCGCTCGCTTATTCTTGTTCCTAAGAAGGAATGAAGCGAGATTCGAGTAGACTTCTACACCTTTTTTCCCAGAATATCAACTTCTGGCAGTTGCCGAGATGCAAATGTGAACATTTTCTGCAAGGCCCAGTCCTGACTCGCCAATGCGCTGGTAATTAAGACGGTTGCCTTGACACTCCGGCGTGAAATCTTGACTTGTGTGCCTTCCATAAAGGAGCGGTTCTGATTGATTTTATTTAACGTAAGAATGGCCATGCCTAAAGCCCATAGGCAGAAACGGCGAATTCCCTTTTCCTTTGGGGGGATCATGCAGGTATACGTGAGTGCATTGCGTAAATGTGCCTTGGCAATGCCTATCAATACACCTAGTCCTTCATTGAATCGCGGATCGGTGCATCCAGGCTGCAGATCACTGAGATCAAACCCTTTTTCCCGGAAGATGTCTTGCGGCAGCCAGCACGCGCCGCGTTTTCTGTCTTCCCAGATATCTTTCAGGATATTGGTCATCTGCAGGCCCTGACCGAAGGAAACAGCCAATTTCATCAACGTGGGCTTGTTGCGATTAATTTCTGCAGAATAGTCGCAGAATAATTCGGTCAACATTTCGCCTACCACGCCCGCAACATGGTAGCAGTAGCGGTCGAGCGCAGCTAAATCTGTTAGCCCGGTCAGTGACTCGCTGTCCTGATAATCCGCCATGCCTTGTCCCATGATGCGTACACAACGCTCTAGTGCGTTGCGTTGCGTGGGATTGAAGCTATGCGTAACACGAATGACCGCTGGGGTATTCTTGATCAGATCCTGCTCGGCGGGAATCGTGTGCGCCGAAAGTAGGGGAAAGAGCTCTGTTGCAAAGGTTTCTGCGGCGATTTCTCCGCTGACGACTTGTATAAACATTTCAGCAAACTTGCGGGTTTGCTCCGACGATAACCCGTTATCATCTTCTACAGTATCTACGATACGGCACAGTAAATAAGCATTTCCGATGACGGGATAAAGCGTAGGAGGAAGTTGCGGGATCGTTAGTGCAAAGGTGCGTGATACACCTTGCAGAA